>JASIJW010000413.1:0-10183 GCA_030050035.1 Acidobacteriaceae bacterium
CGGCGAATCTCGCTGGCGATGCGCGGCAAAGGCTCGGAATCGGCATGGCCCGGAATGGCTAGCGGAGCATCCCAGAAGGTGTTCCACTTGCGCTTATCTTCCTCCTCGGGAGTATCGAGGCCGAGGTGCTTCAGCATTGTCTGCTGGGTGCGCGAAAGCCGCCGCTGGCCGGTGGTCACCTGAAACTCGGGCGTCAGGTTCTTGCCGAGAACAACCCACAGGCCCCCGCTTTCGCGTGCGGCCAGTTCTTCAACCAGCGGGTGACCGTCGTTGATCGCCAGCCTTGCGCGGAGTTCCTGACCCGACTCTCCCTGCCAGGTCAGCGTCACGGCGCCTTCGGCCTGCTCCATCGTCACTCCCGGGACAGCTTTGTATCCAGAAACGCCACACGAGGACTGAATATGAGCAGCCGCCATACCGGGAAATAAGCCGAGTGCAACCAGCCATCCGAGTCGCTTCATGTGATTCTTCATGTCGATTCCTTTCCTGTGTTCGAATATGCTCTGCCGGGAAACGGTGACGGTCACGCAAGCGGACACAAGTACGACCGGCGTTGCGCTAGCAATTTTTCGGCTTGAAACGTACGGCGGCCCGAGCACCGCTGGCAAGCTGTAACAGGTTGCAAACAGGTTTGCTGCCTGTTACAGGCGCTCGAATTAACTCGGCCGACCGACGCAAATAGCTCAGGGATTGAGTGTTAGGTTTGTATGCGGGATGTTACATGCGCGGCTGTTACCGCTCGGGTAAGGCTGGTGCTGGTAGTCACGCGCCAAATTCAGCGCCATGTCGCTCGCGGCCCAGATATGCCATAACGGAGGCCAGAACAAAGACGCTGAGGGCCATGAGCGCCATGGCGGTGGCATAACTCGTCTTCTGTGCATAGACGGCTTCAATGAAAACCACTGAGCTGGCAATCACGCCGGCGCTTTGATAGGCGAACCCGGGAAACAGCGCACGCACCGAGTCAGGGGAAAGCTCGGCGAGATGTGCGGGGATGACGCCCCATGCGCCCTGCACCATGAACTGCATCAGGAAAGCGCCGGCGACGAGCAAGGCGAGGTTAGGTGCGTAGGCCCACACCGGAATCAGCAGCGCAGCCAGAACGAAGGCCACGACGATCGCCCGACGCCGTCCCCACAGGTCGGAGAAATGCCCGAAGATGAGCCCGCCAAAAATGGCTCCGACGCCGGAGAATGCCGTGATGGCCGCGCGCCGCTCCGGCGTAAAGTGCCACTGCCGCTGCAGGAATGTCGGGTACATGTCCTGCGTGCCATGCGAGGCGAACATCATCATGGTCATGAAAGCGAGCAGGTAGAGAAAGAGCTTCCAGTGCGAGAAGATTTCGCGGCGCTGCTCACTCATGCTAAGGCGGGCGTGGGCTTTCTTCCACACCACCGACTCCTTGACGCGGAAGCGGATGAACAGCACCAGAGCCAGAGCCGGCAAGCTGCCCAGAAAAAACAGCTGCCTCCATCCGATACGGTCGTAGAGCCAGAAATACGCCATCGCCGCCAGCACGTTTCCTGCAGCGTAACCCTCCTGCAACAAGCCTGAAAGCACGCCGCGCTTGCTCTTCGGCGCGCCTTCCATGGCCAGCGAAGCGCCCACGCCCCAGGTGCCTCCCATCACAATGCCGAACAGCGCCCGCACCACCAGCAGCGCAGTGTAGCTTGGCGCCAGGCCGGTAAGGATCTCCGCAACGGCAAAGAAGCCGATGTTGATCATCAGCGGCAACCGGCGCCCATAACGGTCGGCGATAAAGCCAAAGATGAAACCGCCCACCGGCCGGAAGGCCAGCGTCATGGTGATCACCAGCGCAATTTGCGCATCGGTCTTATGAAAGTCGCGAGCGATCGCGGTGAGGCAGAAGGTAATGAGGAAGAAGTCGAATGCGTCCAGCAGCCAACCGGAAAATCCCGCAATGACGGCCGGCGGGTGACCCTTCTGCGTTCCGGACTCGATCTGCATCGACGGCTCGAGCTGCTCCACGGACGCCTGTCCAATTTCGGGCATCGCCGCACCTCATAGCGGGAAAATGGGTTGCCGGCATCCACGCTGTTCGATCGCCCGGCAAACCAGCGACAACCGTGGCAAGTTGTCGCCCGGCAGGGTGAGGATACTCGAAGACTTGCGCCAGAATAGGCCTGAAACCTGTTAGTTACAGGTTAGTGCGCCTCAATACATCGTCAGTGATACACCAGGTAACATACACCTGCCAACTGCAAGCAGCGGTGGGTCTTATCCACCGTTGCACTACAGAACATGGTAGACGAAACGGAATCGCCGCGGCGCACCGCAGGCCGTCGGCTGCCGGGGAGCGGTAGCTTTGCAAGCGTTATCCTGCTGCTAAGCCGGAACCCACCTCAGGATCGGCCGGGATAGCGAAGTTCACGGGCAAGCACGTAGTTAATCTCTGTCGGCTCCTCGGCCGTGAACTTTACCTTGAGAAGCACCTGGTAATAGCGCGGCATGTGGCCGCTAGCTGCCGTTTTAAGGTTGCTCACCAGGATGTGCACAAAAACCGGATCGCTAAACGACTTGACGGCCGCCACGTATCCTGCCGAGCGGCTGCAGGCAAAGCTCATAACGTCGTTGCCGCCTAGAGGCCCTGGAACATGGGTCACCAGCGCATAGGCAACGCCTTCTTCAGCGGGCGCGGTGGAGTACTCGTCGAGAAAGACAGCAGGCTCGCGTGGATCGGGATGCACATTGCGGATACCTTCATGGACCGGCTGCAGCGGAAGCCGCACGGGCGCAGCCTGAATCTCGTCTCTGAAGAAGATATTTTCGATCCCGACAAATACTACGTTGTTGTCGGCAAGCTCGCGCATGGAAAGATCGCTGGTCTTGAGTACGGAAAGGTTCTGCACCCGCGACCCCAGCAGCTTGGCAATCAGGAAAGACGCGTCCACTTCGCCAAAGGCCGTGTAGTAGCGGCTGGGCGCGATTTCGCGGTTTTTCAGCGCCGAGCGCACCGCGTTAATGGCCGGCGAAGTCGTCACGTCGTGCCAGTTATTCAGCGTCTTGTCGCGGTAATAGACGCCTTTCTTGCCGTCCAGTTCTACAAACAGCGGATCCTCGATGGCAACAATCATGGGTCGGCTGGTCCCGATAAACGGCCGCCACAGATCCTCCATATCCGCATTCCAACTGGTCGTATAGATGACCGATGCGGTTTTTGCCTTGGCTGGCCTAAGCGCGTTATAGGCCGCGCCCATCGCGAAAGAAAGCGCAACGCCCGCGGCAACCGCTACGGGGATGCGCATCCTCGCACCGGGGTTGCCGGTGCCCCGGCTTCGCGCCCCCCGGCTTCGGCCCTCACGGCTTCGGTCTGGCCCGTCGCTTTCCTGAGGGCCTGCCACATGGTCCGTTCCCCACTCTGCAGGGGGGCAGGGCTTGTCGCGCAGTTCGTACCTGAGCTTGAACCGGCCTTTCGGAACATCGATTACAACTGGATCGTGCTGTCCTTCGCGGCGATAGTAGTCGGCCAGCTTTTGCCGCAGCCGGCCCACCTGGATGCGCACTGCGGAGTTATGGCGCGGATCGTACGAAACCGGCTTGCCCAGCCCGTCGATTGCGACAATATATTCCTTCAGCTCGTCGGCTTCACCGCAGATTGACTTTTCCGCCAGAAACCGGAGCAGACGGCGCAGTACCTCTGACCCGCGCAGCTCTTCGCTGTGCAAAATCTTTGTTACCTGCTCCAGAAGGATGTGGTCCGCGGCGCACCGGACGATGTATTCCCTCGCCGGTGCGGGAGATGCGGTCTCCGGGACTCCGTTCGATCCGGTGGTCTCCGCGTAAATCATAGGATCCTCGGCGATGCAGTTCCGTGGCTGTCACTGCACCGGTTTCGGCAGGATACTGCCGCCTTCGAACGGGCGACGGTTTTTCCTCCGGTAGCGGTCCTATTTCCGGCAAGGCCTTCAATTCACCAATCAAGTTCAACCAGGCCTGGCTCAATTGGGGAAAATTGATACATCTTTGTTACATGAGTTGTCAATCATGTTTTAAATTCCCATGTAACAATGGCTGCCGCCGCTCATTACTTATTGCCGATCATGGCATTTAGGCGGACACTCGGCTTGTTACGTTGGCGCACGGGATGGTCAGGCCTGACGAGGGCGCGAGCTAACTCCCGAATATATGTGAATATCACTCGGCAGGTGCTGCCGTTCGTGCAGAATGGCCGGCATCCGGGCCGCCGGAGAGCGCGACGGCATGTGAGATGTTCCCGATCTGGGCCGCGGCGAAATCGTGGATATACATGAGGCTGGTCGGCTCGGTAACGGCGCGGGGCGCCTGCTGGCCGGGCGTATGAATGAGCAGCACGGGGCGTGGATCCCACTGGCCACCATGCGAAGCGCGCTCATCTTCCGCGCTCCAGCCGGGCAATGGGCGCCACATCGCCGTTCGCCACGAGTGGTCGCCATGCACTATGAGCGTGGTCGCTGCCCAGCGCGGCTGCGACTCAAGAATCGCAAGCATCTGTCCCAGCAGGCGGTCGGCGTAATCCAGCCCGTCGAGGTACGAGCCGCCTGGGGCAAAAGTCTGCGTGCGGCGATTCCAGAACCCGACCGGGTGCGGCGCGGGAATGTGCAGGTAGATAAAGTCGGCGTTGCTGGTGGCCAGCGTCTCAAGCGCATGCTGGCTAACGTCCCTCACTGACGCGATGTGCCCTTCGGCGTTCCACAGCGACTCGTCGTCCCAGGCGCGCGTGGGCGCAAAGGCATGCTCGACCATCACGCGCAACGGGAACCACACATTCTCGGCATAGCTTGCGTCGAGCCATGTTGGCCCGCGGTCCTGCGCATCGTCGTTGCTCCAATAGCACTGGTTCACTATGCCGGCGAAGACCGGGCAATAGGCGATATACCAGCCCACCACCGACGTAGTCACGCCCTCGCGCTTCGCCATGCCGAACAGCGAATCGGCTGCATCGAACGGCCGCCAGTGCGGGTTATTCTCGATTTGGACAAGGTACTGGTTGTGCTGCGTGTAGATGACATCGGTGACAATATGGCCGGAGAGCAGCGTAGGCACCGCTCGCGTGGTGCGGTAGGCGATGGGCGTCACATCGGAATAGCTGGTGCTTTCAGCGCGCAACCGGTCCAGATTCGGCAATTGGAGCGAAGAATCGCGTGCTTCGAAAGTAGGCTTGTAGGCGAGTTCGTCGAAGAGGACCCACACCAGGCGCGGCCGCGTGGCTGGCGCAGCGGCAATCGGCGCGGAGTACGCCTGCGGCCCGGGACGCCACAGCGCAGCGCGGACGAGCTGCACCGTCATCACCAGCGCGAAGCAGGCGAAGCCGGCGAGCAGCGTGCTGCCGGCTCGGCCCAGGTGCGCCGCCCGTCTCGGTGCCCGGCGCGTGAGGAGCGCGAGAAACACGATCCACCCCATCGCCAGCGCGAGAACTACCGCGCTTGGGATCTCGAAGGGAATGACGTTGAGGTTGCGCGCAAACAGCAGCGGCGGCAGGATGGCCATGAGCGCCCAGCGAATGCGCGGCCAGGAGCGCAGCCGGCGCAGCCAGCCCATCAGCAGCGCGAAGACAACCGTGACAATCGCCAGGTCCGTGAGGTGCGAAAGCGCCACCTTGGTGAGCGGGACAGGTACGCGCATGCGCGCGTCGCCTCCCGAAGAGGTCATGTCGATGTAGTTGGGGAGCAGCAGGATGGAAGCAAACGCCCATGCCTGCGCGAGACGTTTCATCATGCCGGCGCGGCTCCCGTCGGCTGAATCTGAAGCTCGGCCGAGGCGCCCTCGACGCGCTCAAAAAGCAGAAGAACGCGCTGATTGCCAAGAACCGTGCGCTCGCGCACGTTGAAGAACGAGGCGAGTGCATGCGTCAGGTCTGTTTCCGAAAGATGCCCATAGAGATCGTCGCGGCCGCGCAGCCACTCCTGGTACATGGGATCGGAGGGCGGCACCCACTCCACCACCAGCCAGCGGCACGTGAGCGAGGCGCAGAGCTCGCCGACAAGTTGGAGCGGGACCTGCTCGCGCAGGATGAGGTGATGGATAACTGCAAGCATCAGCACTAGGTCGAATCTGCCTCCGAGCCGGTCCAGCAACGACAGATGCTCGCGATTGCGCCAGCCAGCCGCCGGCGTAGGCCGCGCGATGTTCGCTACAAGCGCAGTAATGGGCAGTTTTTTTTCCGCAGCCATGCGCCACAGGGCATCAATGGCCGCTTCATCGCTATCGAGCGCCACCACCTGCGCGCCCGCCTCTGCAGCAATTACTGAGTAGCTTCCGGTGTTGGCGCCGATATCAAGTACCCTCGCCGGCTGGTATCGGTCGAGCACGCCGCGGACGAACTGCTGCTTTGCTTCTACATCGGCCGCACTGTAATGGCTCGCCGACTGCGTGTACTCGCTCCACTGGCTGCGGCTCTGCGCGGATGCAGCGAAGGCTATCTGCTTCTCGAGCCGCGCGATGCGCTTGCGCAGGATGTGCTTGGCGAGTTCGGGATCGGAGGTCGAAGCCATCGCACGAGGCTTCTTCTGTTTTCCGCCCGCACTTCCGGATTCTGGTTTTTCGAACATCGTTGCCAGCGTCACCACGTCCAGCAGCCTGGGGTGCAGGCGCTGGCGCAGCGGCAGCGCGCGGGCAAGGTCGCCCGGCTCATATCCATCGCGCTTGAACAGCGTAGCTTCAAGCGGCCATTTGAGGTATTTTGCGGCCACAAGCGGCAGCAGGAATGTGCGCACAAACTGTCCGTAGGCAAGCCACACGCTCGAACGTGGATCGCGCCGCTCGAGTGAGAGCGCATCAACCAGCACGGGCCTGGCGCCGGCAAAGACAACATTCAGTGGGGTCGCGTCTTTCAGCGCCCAGCCGGCATCGACGGCCTGCGCCGCAACACGCAGCGTGAGCTCGGCCGCAGCGCGCCACTGCGCCGCCGACCACTCCCAGGGATAGCTGATGGGGTCGATAAGCGGATGCTCCAGCCACAACTCGCCAGGATTGATGCAGGAATGGTGCTCCCGCGCAGCAATCGAGCTCAGGATGAGATCGCCACTGCGCTCGAGCGCAGCGCGCAGCGGAGAGGCAAGAAAGTCGCGAACCGCACCCTCCGCGGAAGGATGAACCCGGCGCAAGGCATGCGTGGCGGTGAGACGCAACTGGCCGGCGGGGTCGCGAAACGTCAGTTCGAGCGGGCTGGCATCCCTGGTGAAACTGGATTGGGAAGAGTCGAGCGCGCTGTTCACGGCAGATTCGCGCCTTCGCCTTCCTTCACCTCCGCCGCCTTATCCTCTCCGCGACGAAAGAGCGCAGAGATCTTGCGGCGCAGGTACCATCCGGCGGCAACCAGCGCAGAGCCCACCGCTTGAATAGCCAAAAGCCCGGTGCCCGGGTCAGTGTACCCGTAGGCCGGCCGCTCACAGAGCAGCACTATTCCCAAGAGCACGAGAAGTAGAGGGAGACAGGAAAACAATTTTCCCATTATTCGAGTCTACAACTCCTTCCGGCATGAATTCACCCGGCCACCCCATGCAGGGGACTGATCTGGGCAGGGATTAGTAATTTTGACGCAGAACCGCCGGCCGGGTTTACTGCGCTGGCGCCCTTCCGTGTACGTCCGGCAACGAGCACCGCGTTCTGGAGATTCGCACGTTCTTTGAGAAAAATATGCGGCAACAATGTACGACTCAGCATTTATCATCGGGTTAGTTAGTACAGGCTTCCATGGCCCCCAGCACCATTACCTCAACGCGTGGCGCCTCTCGGGTTCGCCTGTCATCGCACCTGAGCTTGCTGCGTCTCGATCACTCGCTGAAGCACGTATTTGTGCTTCCTGGGATCGTGATAGCGGCCAGCATTGCGGGTGCCAGGCTTGACCGGAGCTTTGCGCTGCGCGCTGCGCTCGGCCTGCTGGCGGTGATCGCTGCGGCAAGCAGCAATTACGTGCTGAACGAAATCCTCGATGCTCCCTTCGATCGCCAGCACCCCATCAAGCGCGCCCGTCCTGCGGCTATGCAAAGCGTGAATGTTCGGCTGGCTTACGTGCAGTGGTTGGTTTGCGCCGCTGTTGGATTCGCGCTGGCGGCTATGGTTTCAAAGATGCTGTTGCTTTCCGTGGCCGCTCTTTGGGTGATGGGCTGCGTCTATAACGTGCCTCCGGTGCGCACCAAGGACCTGCCGTACCTGGATGTGGTTTCCGAGTCCATCAACAACCCTATCCGCTTCTGCGTGGGGTGGTATATCGTCACAGCGACGGTAATCCCGCCGGCATCCATGCTGGTCGCATACTGGATGCTTGGCGCGTACTTCATGGCGCTCAAGCGATTCAGCGAATACCGGCAGATCGGCATGGAAACCGCGGCGCTCTATCGGCGCTCGTTCATCTATTACACCGAGCAGTCGCTGCTGGTTTCGGTTCTGTTTTATGCCTCCACGGCCATGCTGTTCTTTGGCGCGTTCATCATGCGCTACCGCATCGAAATGATCCTCGCCTTCCCATTTATAGCCCTGCTTATGGCCGTCTACTTCCGGTTGGCCTTCAACGAGAACAGCCCCGTGCAGCACCCCGAAAAGCTCTACCGCGAGCCGGGCCTGATGGCGCTGCTGACGGTATGCAGTGCGGTTCTCGTCGTTACATCGTTCGTTCATTTTCCCTGGTTGGCGCAGATGTTCCCGAAATCAGGGTTGAGGTGAGCGGCGCAATACGTCTTCATGAAGCATGATCCCAACAAGCGCTTTCCTTTTGCCCGCCTGGGGCTGATTACCATCGCCTCGCTTGCTATCCACGGCTACCACCTGGGCGTGGAGGACGGCGAAATCTACATTCCCGCCGCCCGCAAGCTGCTGCACCCAAACCTCTATCCCTACGCCACCGAGTTCTTCCTTTCGCACGAGCGGCTGTCGCTGTTTGCGCCCATCCTGGCCTGGAGCGCACGCATTACGCATCTCTCCACGGACTGGTCGGCATTTTTGTGGTACCTGATTACGCTTTATGCCACCTTCGCCGGCTGCTGGCTGCTGGCTGCCACCGGCTTCCGCTCCCAGCGGGCGCGCTGGTGCGCGGTGCTGGTGATCGCGGCAGTCATCACCATGCCCGCCACTAACACCGGCTTGCTGCTGGTTGACCCCTATATCACCGCGAGGTCCTTTTCGACGCCGCTCACACTGTTCGCGCTGGTCGCATTCCTCAAGCGCCGCTACGCGTGGGGCGCGCTGCTGACCGTTGCCACGGCTGCGATCCATCCGCAGATGGCGGCATATCTGGTTTTTCTCGCCGCGATGATGTGGGTATCGGACTGCCGGCAGGCGCGGAACGCACAACCAGCCGTAAACGCACCGGCCGCAGCCGTGCTTGCGCTGCCGATCGGGTTCCACCTTGGCCCCGCGCCGCAACCGTACCGCGAGGCGCTCTACGCCCGCGACTTCTATTTCCTCTCCACCTGGACCTGGTATCACTGGCTGGGACTCATCGCGCCGCTGGCTTTTCTTGCCTGGTTCGCCCGCGGCCGGCTGCGTGGCACCACGCCGGAGTTCGCGCGCCTCAGCCTGGCGCTGATTCCCTTCGGGCTGGTCTCGATTGCCGCCGGCGCCATCATCGGCAGCTCGCACCAGTTCGACATGTTCGCACGCCTGCAGCCGCTGCGCTGCTTTCACCTCATCACACTGGTCTTCATCCTCTTCCTGGCCGGCGTCATCGGCGAATATGCAGCCGAGCACCGCGCATGGGTGATTCCTGCGCTGTGCCTACCGCTGGCCGCGGGCATGTTTTACGTCGCGCACGAGACGTATCCGTACAGCCCGCACATCGAGTGGCCCAGCCGCACGACAAGCTCGAACGACTGGGTGAATGCGCTCCTCTGGATTCGCCACAACACACCTACAAGCGCCGTCTTCGCCGTCGATTCCCGCTACTTCCTGGTTCCTGGAGTCGATGTGCACGGCTTCCGCGCCGTAAGCGGCCGCTCAGCGCTGGCCGACTATTTCAAGGATGGCGGCGCCGTGGCGATCTTTCCGGCGCTCGCGCCCGAGTGGAAGCAGATGACCAACGCCACCTACGGCCTGAACCACTTTGCCGAGGCCGATTTCGTGCGCCTGGCGCGCGAGTACCCAGTAACGTGGACGCTGATCCACGGACCTGCCCCCGCGGGAATGAACTGCCCGTATCATCAGCGCGGGTACACTATCTGCAAAATTCCCGCCCCGCAAGCCTCCGACA
>JASIJW010000414.1:0-4422 GCA_030050035.1 Acidobacteriaceae bacterium
CGGCGGCGAGCGCATGATCGCCGGCCAGGTCGCGGAGCATCCAGAGAACGTAGGTAGCCTTGGTGCTGTAGTAAATGGGAGAAAACGCGTCGGCCAGCGGTTGCCCCGCGCTGATGCCGGGACTTGCCGGCTCAGCCAGCGCCAGCGCCTGCCGCGTAGCCTCCATGGACTCGAGCGCCTTGGCGCGGCCGTCGGTATTTTCAATCCATAGCGTGCTCATGAAATGCGCTACACCCTGATTGAGCCAGGCGTGCGGCGAGTCGAACCAAGCGTGCGTGAGCGCATGGACGAGGATTGTATTGAGCTGGTCTTCTGGCACGGGGCGGATGCTTGCGGCCAGCAGCGCGCCGGTTTCGAAGGGCGCATCGTCGGGGTCGGGCAGGTCGAGGATGGTGAGCTGCGAGCGCGGGTGCTCGCCCAGCCAGCCCTCGAGAAACGGCGTGACGGTTTTCGTGGCATCTGACCACGCGGCTATCGCGGGCTCGTCGGCCGGCAATGCCCATAGCGTGGTGTTGGTGGCCTGGTGCGGCGTGCGAACTGCGACGAAAAGGCTGGGCGCTTCAAAGCCGAGCACGGAGTTGTCGAGAGCGGCTGTGGCAATGCCGGGGAAGTTCTCGCCGCCGGGAGTGGTGGCAAGCGCGGCGGGATGGCCATTGATGAGCGCGATTGTGGGCGCCTGGCCAGTGGGAAATTCATCGGTGAGGCGCAGGCGGAAATGCGCGCCGACGAGCCGCAGCTTGTGCTGGCCCATCTCGTCGAAGAGGCGGGCTCCGTCGCCGAGAATGACGGGCACGCTCGAAACTGGATACCAGACGACATTGCCGAATCCGCGCAGCCCGGTGAAATCAGCGCCGATGGAGTCCCAGTCGGAGTGGATGGCGATATCGGCCGGTGTGCCGAGGGCCAGCAGGCGCTGCGCGTTGGCGGCGATGGCGCCGGAGTAGGTGACGTCGAGCGCGAGGCTGGCGCCCGGCGCGAGCGGCGAAGCGAGCGTGACGGCGGCTTCGTGCAACTGGCCGGTGTGATCGGCGTCGGAGTTGAGCGTGGCCACCTGGAAGGCAGCGTCGCGCGCGCCGATGCGGATTCGCTCCCAGTTGAGCGAGGACGAGATCTGCAGCGGGATGTGGGCCAGCGGGGTTTTGCCGTCGTTGCGCACGGTGATGAGTGCGCGGACGGCGATGTGCTGCTCGGATGCGGCGAGGTGGACGTCGATGTCGAAGCTGGTGAACGTTACCGCCTGGCGCTCATCGTCAGTTGCGATTGGCTCGGAGGCGTTCTTGCCCAGTGGGGGCTGGGCTGCAGGGCCGGCGGTGGTGGTGGTCTGGCCGGTCTCGTCTGTGGAGCGAGAGTAAATGACCTGGCCGTGCGGGGCCTGATCGGGCGAAGCCTGGTTGGGCGAGGTCCGATTGTCTTGTGGTGGATTGGAGTTGCCCGATCCGGATTGCGCGAAAACAGGAGCTTGAAACAAAAGCGCCGTAGCGGCAATAGCCGCAAAGCGCACCACTGCCCGCGTGCGGCGGGCGGAGAACAACATCATGAACCAAGGCCTTTCTTTGCCCTGCGGGCGGCAGCCTTTTGGACGAGTGGCGGGGCCGGTTGGGAAGCGCGGCGTTGGCGCGCAGCCTCATAGAGCACCACCGCGCCGGCAGCGGAGACATTGAGCGAGCTGACGCCGCCGGCCATGGGAATGCGCAGCAAGAAGTCGCAGGTGCGGCGGACAAGATCGTGCAGTCCGGCGCCCTCGCGGCCGAGCACGAGAACGCAGTCGCCGGTGAGGTCGAAGCGGTCGTAATCGGCGGGGCCGTGCTCATCGAGTCCTACAATCCACAGATTGCGGCGCTTGAGCTCTTCGAGGGCGCGGACGAGGTTGACGACCCGCGCAATTCGCAGATGCTCCGCAGCACCGGCGCTGGCCTTTACGGCAGCGGCGCTCAACGGGGCGCTGCGCCGCTCAGTCAGGATGACGCCGTCAACGCCAGCGCCGTCGGCCACGCGCAGCAGCGCGCCCAGGTTTTGCGGGTCTTCCACGCCGTCGAGTGCCAGCAGCAAGCGCGCGGCGGGTTTGCCCTGGGCTGGCTCCGAAGCCGGTTCGAAAAGGTCCTCCAGGGTGAGGAACTCCTGCGGGCGCACGATGGCCACAACTCCCTGGTGAGCAGCGGTTTTGGCGAGAGTTGTCAACTGCTCGCGCGGCTCCGGACGCACCCGGACCCCTGCCTGCCGGCAGGCCTGGATCAGGCGCTCCAGCCGATCATCCTGGCGCTCACGGGCCACCAGAACGTGGTCAAAGCGGCGGCGGCCGGCTCGCAGGGATTCTTCCACAGCGTGCAGTCCGTAAAGGACTTCCATGACCCTAGTGTAGCGACTTAGTGTAGGGATTTAGCCACGGATCTTCCCGTGGCATCTAAGGCATCGGAGTGTGCATGTCGCAAAACGGGACCAAGCCCAAGGTCATCGTAGCCGATGACGAAGGCGCAATTGCAGAGACCATGGCTTTGATCCTGAATGCACAGGGGTTCAATGCCCGTCCGGTTAGCAGCGGCGAGGCTGCCGTGGAGATGGCCAGTGCGTTCAAACCGGACTTTCTCATCAGCGATATCCGTATGGGGCACCTGAACGGCATCGAGGCGGCGATCCGCGTGCGTGAGAAGGCCCCGGGGTGCAAGGTGGTGGTCTTTTCGGCCACGATGGTGGATCACGAAACGCAGGCCCGGCTAAAGGAACTGGGTTTTGATTTCCTGCGCAAGCCGCTGCACCCCAGCCATCTGCTGACTCATCTGCGCAAACAGCAGTGAATGCCTGGTTCCAGCGGCGGGTTGATTCCGCGCAACCGCCGGATCAGCCTTGTAACGGGCTTTGAACGCAGGGCCATTCCGAGACAACGAAGCCCTTTCCCGATGTCGTCAAAATTCAATTTGCAATTGTTCAAAACCCGGCTACAATCTGGCGGAATGAGTGGCTACATGAACGCCCAGAACAAGAAGATGGCCGCCGCCTGCAGACATCCCAAGGTGCGCGTCGTATCCCGGCATGAAGACACGGAATTCGTGGAGTGCCTTGAGTGCGGCGAGGTATTTGATTCAGAGGAGTTCCGCGACATGGAGATTGAGGACTCGGCAGAGACGGAAGATGTCTCTGACGACTCTTAGCGGTGGTCGAATTATCAGCGCCGGCGTGCTCTTTTCCTGAAATCCCTAAGATGCTGATCCGGAATCATTTCCTGGGCCGGTTGGTTTGACCGGTATTCCGTTTGCCGCAGCCGCGCCGGAGCGCCGCGAAGCGATCCATGCGTAGTGCAGCCCGGAGGCGACGGTGAGTGCGATGGTGGCGTCAAGAGCGACGGCGCGCACGCCGGCAACCCAGCGCGCGGCTGTGAGCTGGTGGAGCAGCACGGCCGCGACGGCGCCAATTTGAGCGAGCGTGTTGGCTTTGCCAAAAATGCTGGGCCGAAATTCGCGCCGGCCAACGGCGGCATAGAGGATGGCGGCGACCAGGAGAATGCCAACATCGCGACCGAAGACCAGGACCGTTACCGTTGTTGGCATGAGCCCCTTGTGCAGCAGCACCAGAAAAAGCGTGCTCAGCAGCAGCTTGTCGGCCACCGGATCGAGATAGTGCCCGAGCATGGAGCGCTGGCTGAGGGTGCGGGCCAGCAGGCCATCGAGCGCATCCGTGAGCCCCGCCGCCACGAACAGGCCGAAGCTCAGAGCATAATGATCGCCAAGGATGGCGGCCACCAGGAACGGCGCCATGCAGATGCGCAGCAGCGTGAGCAGGTTGGGAGCGGTGCGGAGCGGGTTGGGACGAAGGCTGGTCGAGTCGTTCATGATTGGGGCCGCTGCGCAGACATGCTGTTTCGGCATGCTGGCCGCCTGGAACAGAGAAGCGCGACGATTCAATGCCGGTCCCCGGCTAATGCCCGGGGAGCCGCGGCTTTAGCTGGCTGGCCAATAACGCGGAGACAGAATTTTTTCCGTCCCATCAAAATGATAAAAGACAGCTCCCGCGGGATGGCAAAACAACAGTGCGTCATCATCGCCATCAACGATGGTTTTTCTTTTCACGTCATAGGATCGGTGCAGCAACCCGACAGCGACCAACCGCGACCCCCGCATTTTGCATCCTCGGTGAGCCGCGGTAAACTGAGAAAGGCATATTTTCCAGCTTTTCTGAAACGGCTCGTTGTAGGCGCGTAGCTCAGTTGGTTAGAGCGCTTCCTTGACACGGAAGAGGTCGTTGGTTCGAATCCAATCGTGCCTACCATTATTTTCAACAACTTACATCTATCCGAGATGGTCGCCCGATCAATTCTCGCCTGCAAAACGTCGCCTGCCTCCGTTTTTCGAGCCTCCTAGCTACCTATTGGACCGTTTGCGTCCCGGACTGAATCGCCCGCATGACGGAGTCCTGAGCCGCCATCATCGA
>JASIJW010000415.1:0-7685 GCA_030050035.1 Acidobacteriaceae bacterium
CGGAGATTGACTATATAGGCAGCGCGGACCACCATATTTATGGCTACAGCAATATAAACCTGGCCGCGCTGCCTGGGCCCAACGACACAAACCCCACAAGCACCGCCGACATCAACTCCCGCCGTCCGTTCCAGTCCGTGCAGGGCAACATCATGCAGGACCACAAGTGGAACTCCTCGAACTACAACGGGCTGGAGCTGCAGTTGCGCAAGCAGTTCACTCATGGTTTCGAGTTCAACAGCAACTTCGTGTGGCAAAAGTCGCTGGACTTCCAGGACTCCGACCACTCGATTACCGGCGAACAAGGCCTGAACCCGCACGTGGACTACGGCCCGTCGGATTTCAACCAGAAGTACGTCTACAAGGTTTCGGGCATTTACGAGCTACCGTTCGGCGAGGGCAAGCCGTTCCTCAATGGCGGCCACTGGTGGCAGAACCAACTGGGCGGATGGCGCTTCAGCGGGCTGATGACGGTTGACAGCGGATTCCCGCTCAACGTTTCGGCCACCGACACTTCCAACACCGGCGGCGGCATCCTGATGCGCGCGGCGCAAAGCTGCAATGGCAACAATATCTCCAACCGCAGCTTCAACGAGTGGTTCAACACGAGCTGCTACGCACAGCCGGCGGAAAACACCTTCGGCAACGAGCGCCGCAACGACATCGAAGGCCCGCGGAATACCAACATGGACCTGTCGGTCTTCAAGGAATTCGAACTCCGCGAGAACTTGAAGTTCCAGTGGCGCACTGATGCCTTCAGCGCGCTGAATCATCCGTTGCCCGATCAGCCGCAGAACTCCTACACCAGCTCGACCTTCGGCGAAGTGACGAGCTGGGGCGGCGCCCGCATTATTCAGCTTGACGCCAAGGTGCTCTGGTAGGGACCAGAGCATTCTGGTGCTGCGGACGGCTTCGGCATTGCCGAAGCCGTTTTTTTTTGCTGTTAGAAGCGGGAGAGAAGAGAGCGTGGGTGCGGAGCGATGGTCCCAACGCGGCCAGAATGCTAATAAGTCCGGTAGGTCACGATCTGCGCCTGCAGTGGCGTTGCGGCTACGCGGTTGGTGCGGAGCAGCAGTTCGAAGTACGGCACCCGGCGAGTCCCAAGCTTGTTGAGGAAGCTTTGCATCGAGGCATCGGAGGTGAGAAAGTCGCCCGCCGCTTCTGTCGACTCAGAGTTTGTGCCTTCGACGATCAGCGCACTGCCTGTGTGGCTGGGATTGGAAAGATACGCAATCACGCTGTAGCCCAACGCCGCGTAGGGGTTTGAAGGCTGCGCATACAGTGACAGCTCGCCTGCGCGCGGATGCCGGTTTTCGACGAATGACTGATCCAGAGTGCGATCGTAGTGGATCACAAAATTCATCTGGTCGGCGAACAGGTATACCCAGGGATTCGACTTCTGGCTGCCTATCAAAATCACGTTGTCGCGCTTGATGGCATCGGCCGCGTAATCGCGCGCGTAGTTGAGGAAGACGTTGTTTGCGCCGGAATCGAGTGCAAGAATCCGCTCTGCTACGCGGAAATCGCCATAGCTGCCGTCATTGCGCGAAATGATCGAGGACAGTACATGAGGGTCGCCGCAGCCGGTGAGCGATTGTATCTGACTCGTATAGCTGTGGTTCAGGTAATCGCTCAGTGGGTAGGTTTGTTTCATCAGCTCTTCAGCCAGCATGAACGATGTGTCGGCCAGCACCACATCGGTCTGCTGCGGCACGTCGAGGAAGTGCGACCAGAAAGCGGCCAGCGCGGGCTGCGATTGCCAGGCGTGAACATGCCGGAGCAACATCCGGTTCTGCCGCCACAGCACCCCGCAGGTCACGGCCAGCGCAATTGCCAGCGCCGATACGAAGACCAGCGGCATGCGTGACTGCAGTGAAGGCGCCAGCGGCAGAGAGCCATCGGCCAGCAATACTTCCGCAGGCGTTTCCGCTGCCACAGCAGCTTGCGCCAGGGTTTCGGCTGTGCGAAGGCGGAATGCCGGCGTGTAGCTGCCACGCGGGATCTCGAAGATCAGCGGTTCTTCCCGCCCTTCGGTGGCGAAGTAGGCATCCACGCGTTTGCGCAGCTCGGTGGCGCTCACGCGAACGATGTTGTCCTGGCTGGTATCGTAGGAGTCTCGCCGGCCGAAGACCGCCTGGCCGATCTCCTGCTCGTGAATATCGCTGCGGCCTTCTTTCAAGGACTGCGTTCCGACGTAGAACAGGAATTCCCGCAGTCGCGCGGCCCGCTTCAGCGCCGTGCTGGCCGTGGCCCGTTCAAGAACGAGCCAGCACTCTTCAGTCGAAAATGCACCGTTGCCTTGTTTCAACTCATCACTCATAACAAAACCAAAGACAAATCACTGGCAAACCGACCGGTGCACCAGGCGAATAATTTGAAAAAGAACACGCAATTTGTACCACTCGATACAACAATCGTAAAGCCTGAACCGTCCTGGCAATCATAACTCAAATCGCTGCAATGTGATGCAAACCAAGGCGTTGCGATCATTTACTGTATTCCTAACGGTAAATTGACTTGTCGCGTGGCGCTCTAACCAGTCACACTGGCGTTTCCAATCATTCTGGGGAAGGGGAACGGCTCCGGCGAATTCTTGCGAATTCGCCGGAGCCGGATGCGTTCGGCTGCCTGGGGGCAAGATTACGGAGATGCCGCAGCGCCTGCATAGGATCCACCCAACCATTTACATAAGCAGCGAAGGGATATCGGGTAATGAAGAAACAGGTTTGGCTGGTTGTTGCGGCCCTGGCCGCATGCTTCTCCTGCGCGGTGCAGGCGCAATCAGCGATTGACAAGGCGACGCAGTTTCTGACGCCGCAATCCATAGAAATTCTCAACCGCCTCGGCCAATTCGATCACCTGCCTGCCGGCCAGTGGCGCGCGCACCCGGGCAACCTTCCGCACGGTGAAAGCCCCACCCTCGACGACTCGTCCTGGCCCATTGCGCAGCACGGGCAAGAGTTTAACGAGGACGCTGTCTGGTTCCGGCGCTGGATCAAAGTACCCACCAACCTGAACGGCTACGACCTGACCGGCGCCAATATATGGTTCCAGTTCAGCATGCGGTCGACCGAGCGCAGCGATATCGATGAGATTGTCTATTTCGACGGCCGCCGCGTTGCACTGGGAGCGGATCTCGAGAAGCTCGAGCTCTTCAAGAACGCGAAACCCGGTCAGCGCGTGCTGGTTGCCGTGAAGGTGCTGGGCACGTCCAGCGATAAGCGCTTCGAGGGTGAGAGCGAGGATGTGGAGTTTGCCTCGGACCGGCCGAACCCGCAGGATCTGCACGACGAGATGCTCTCGATCGCATATCTCATCCCCAGCGTCTCGAAGCAGATTCCTGCCGACCAAGCGCAGTTGCAAAAGGCCGTCGACCAAGTGGATTTCAAGGCCCTCGATGCTGGCAACCAGAAGCGCTTTGATGCGTCGCTCGCCCAGGCCACGGATACGCTCAACTGCTTCCGGCCGATGCTCTCGCAGGTTGACATTCACCTGGACGGCAATGCCCACATCGACGCAGCCTGGCTATGGCCGCGCAGCGAAACCATTGACGTGGTGCATCGCACCTTCGGCACGGCGCTGCAATTGATGCACGAGTATCCCAAGTACGTCTACACGCAATCGGCCGCGCAATATAACGACTGGATGGCCGATAAGTATCCGCCGATTAACAACGAGATCGCTGAGCGTATCAAGCAGGGCCGGTGGGAGGTGGTCGGCGGCATGTGGGTTGAGCCCGACCTCAACCTGCCCAGCGGCGAATCCACCGCGCGGTCGATCCTGATCGGCAAGCGCTGGTACCTCGACCATTATGGCGTCGATGTCCGAATCGGCTGGAACCCGGACAGCTTCGGCTACAACTGGCAGCTCCCGCAGATCTACAAGAAATCCGGCATTGACTACTTCGTCACCCAGAAGATGAGCTGGAACGACACCAACCAGCTCCCGCTCAAGCTTTTCTGGTGGGAGTCGCCGGATGGCAGCAAAGTTCTTACCTACTTCCCGCATGGGTACGGTGACCGCAACCTGAACCCCGTGCACCTTTCGGCCGAGTTCGCGGATGCGCGAATTAAGGCGCCCGGTCTGCCGGAGATGATGGACCTTTATGGCGTGGGCGACCACGGCGGCGGCCCGACCCGCGATATGCTCGACCAGGGCACGCACTGGATGCAGCCAAACATGATCGCGCCGAAGATGGAATTCGGCACCGCGAAATCATACTTCTCGACCGTAGAGAAGGAGATCGCGCCAGAGTCGAAGACCTGGAACTACGCGAGCATTGCGCAGGGCTACCAGTACCCGCCTGAGCCGCCCGCAGGCGAAATCTCCATTCCAACCTGGAAGGACGAGCTTTACCTTGAGTTCCACCGCGGTGTTTACACCACGCAGGCAAACATGAAGCGCAACCTGCGCGACGCTCCGGAGTGGACTCTCAACGCCGAGAAGGTGGCATCGCTCGCGTGGCTCGACGGGAATCCGTATCCCGCGGACGAGCTCACCGACGCATGGAAGAAGATCACGTTCAACGGCTTCCACGATCTCGCAGCCGGCTCGGGCATTGCCGTCATCTATCGCGACGCGCAGAAGGACTTCGACCAGGTGCACTGGGCGACGAATGAAATCTCGTCGAAGTCGCTCAAGACTATCTCTGAGCGTATCGACACGCATGTAAATGGCGGCGCGGCCGTGCTGGTCTTCAATCCACTGGCTTGGAACCGCTCGGGCAAGGTCAAGGTCGATGTGCAGATGCCCTCGGACGCAACCGACATCTCGGTGCTCGACGCGCACGGCGCCGTGCTGCCTTCCGAGCTTCTTTCGCGCGACGCCGGCACGAGCACCGTTCATCTTCTGGTGCAGGTGCACGACGTGCCCTCGCTCGGCTACGAAGTGCTTCACGTCGTTCCCGGGAAGCGGGAGTTCGCGAGCGACCTGAAGGTTGAAGGCACAACGATTGAAAATGCCGCACTGCGTGTCGTGGTCGATCCCAAAACCGGCTGCATCACAAGCCTCTATGACAAGAAGGCCGGCTTTGAAAGCCTTGCGCCCGGCGCCTGCGGCAACCAGTTACAAGCCTTCCACGATTTGCCCAAGGACTACGACGCCTGGAACATCGATCCCGGCACGTACGACCACCCGCCAGCGATTCCGCCGGCGGACTCCGTAAAGCTGATCAAGCAGACGCCGCTTCGCGCGATCGTGCGCGTGGAGCGCAAGTGGCAGAGTTCGACCTTCGAGCAGGAGATCGAACTCGACGCAAACAGCGACGAAGTCGAAATCCACAACGATGTGGATTGGCACGAGACGCACGTGCTGCTCAAGGCGGCGTTTCCGTTGTCGGCCACGGCGCCGTTTGCCACGTACGAAATCCCGTTCGGCACCATCGAGCGGCCGACAACGCGCAACAACAGTTGGGAGAAAGCGCGCTTCGAGGTTCCCGCACAGAACTGGGCCGACCTGGGCGACGGACAGCATGGCCTGAGCCTGATCAACAACAGCAAGTTCGGCTATGACGCGGTGGGAAACATGCTACGGCTCACGCTGCTGCGTTCGCCTACCTCGCCCGACCCCAACGCCGACCGCGGCCAGCAGCACTTCAGCTACGCGCTGTATCCGCATGCCGGCGACTGGAAGCAGGCGATGACCGTGCGCCACGGCTACGAGTACAACTACGGCCTGACGGCCACGCAGGTGGAAGAGCACACCGGCACACTGCCCGCCGAGCACTCCTTCGTGAGCGTCTCTGCAGACGACGTGGTGCTGACTGCGATGAAGAAGGCCGAGGACTCGAACGCGCTCGTCTTCCACATGTATGAGTGGGCCGGCAAGCAAGCGCAGGTGGCGCTCGATGTGCCGAATGGAGCCACTGGCGCTGTCGAGACCAACCTGATCGAGAAGCCGGAGGGCAATCCGCTCACTCTGCATGGAAACCGTGTGGACCTGACGATTCATCCATACGAGATCACGGCGGTGCGCGTGGATTATCCGGCGGCGCACTGATGCGTAGTTGAATCGACGCCCCACCTGGCGACGCTTTTGTTCTCATTGCCAGGGTGGTGATCACGAACGCAGAACGGGGTGAGGGGGATGAACCGCCGAAGCTTTTGCCGGAGCCTCCTCGCCGTCCCAGGTCTCGCCAGCATACCCGGCTGGGCACAATTCGCCGCCGGGGCCTGCAAGCCGGTTTCGATCCCTGTTTGCTGGGACAGCGCGCGCCGGCTCCGCTTCGTACTCAACGATTTGCTCGACCACCCCTTCTACTGGTGGCCGCGCACGCTGCTCACCTACCCCATCCGGTTTGAGCAGCCGGTTGATCTTGATCGCCTCGTGCTCACCTGCACGGATACCGGCGAAAAAATTCCCACTCAGTTCTCAAGCATGAAGCGTGGGGCAGCGGGCGTGGAATCCGCTACCCTCAATTTCTTCTCTGACCTGCCGAGCGGAACGCGGCGCGAGTTTGTGCTTACGGAGACGCCGTCGCGCGCCGCCCCCACGCCGCCGCAGGTGAGCGAAAACTTTGAAGGCAACACCATCGTGCTCGACTCCGGTGTAATGCGCATCCGCATTCCCGCCTCGCAGCTTGTCACGGGAGATGCGCCCGGCCCTATTCTGCAACTTTCGCGCGTGACCGGCCGCGATGCAAAATGGATTGGCGATTCTGTCCTCTCGATCACTGGCGACCGGATCACGCGCATCACGACCCGGCGAATCGAGCAAGGACCGCTCTTCATCGCATATGAGATTGCCTACGACACCGCCGGCGGCTCGCGCTACGTTGCGCGCGTTCAATTGAACGGCGGCTTCGACTTTATCCGCTTCCAGGAAGACATGGAAGGCATGCGTCCCGGCGTGCATGGCGTGCTCACCAGCACGTGGACGGGCTTCAATGTCACGCATCGGCAGGCGCCCAATCATCCGTTTCCGCTGCCGCCGAAGGTGTTGCCCTACGAGCAGTACCATTGGGAGCGCATCGGCGAGCCGTTCGCCTATAACCCCGTTGTACTGCCTGACGGCCAGTTGCCTTTCAACCTTGGCATCTATCAGACGTGGACCGCGTTCCACACAGACACCTCAGCCAACTTCTGGGATGAGCGCTCCGGCGATGCGCTCGGCGTGTTCATTGATAAAGCAGCCGAGTGGCAGGATCACGAGTACGCGAACCACACCGAATCCGAAACCATCCAGGTTCGCTATCACTACCAGAACGGCCGTTTCTACTGGCGCTGGCCCATCACGCGCGGCGCGCGTTCCTCGTGCATCGGCTTTTACGACCACGAAAAAGACAAGCAGGCCATGCGCCAGCTTGAACAGGATGCGCAGCCGATTGAAAAAGACGGTTTCTCTTATCGTGGCGGCCGCGCATACACTTCGCACGCCATGTTCCTCGAGAACCGCTATGGCACGCTGGACCTGAATGCCGTTAAAGATTGGGTTCTCGAATATCCCGATGATGGCCGCCGTCCTCCAGTGCTCTTCGAGACTGGGATGGTGAAAGACGCCGACGATCTCGAGCGCCGCATCATGACGTCCGAATACATTGGCACGCTGCCGCTGCTCGGAACGCGCGAAAACGGCGGCATGGGGCCCATTCCTGGCCGCAGCATCGTCAACTTCAGTCCCGTGCCGAGCCGGCAGATCCAGCTGTGGTGGATCGACGCGTTCAACCGGCTGTGCGCTTCCATGACAGA
>JASIJW010000416.1:0-4600 GCA_030050035.1 Acidobacteriaceae bacterium
GAGCTCGGGCCTGTCGAAAGAAGAGGTCGAGAAGATGGCCAAGGAAGCTGAGTCCCACGCCAGCGAGGACAAGGAGAAGCGCGAGGAGATCGAAGCGCGCAACCAGCTCGACGGCATGGTCTACAACATCGAAAAGATGTTGAAGGAAGCCGGCGAAAAAGTGCAGGCAGCCGACAAAACCGAAGTTGAGTCAGCCCTCGCCGATGCCAAGAAGACGCTCGAGAGCGGCGCTTCGGCAAAAGAGATGCGCGACGCCTACGAGAAGCTCACGCAAGCCAGCCACAAACTAGCCGAGGCGCTCTACAAAGCCAACGCTGCCCAGGCGGGCGCTGCACAGGGCGCGCCTTCTGACGGAAGCACGGGCGGAGCAGCAGCCGGCGAACAGAAGAAGGACGAAGGCGTGATCGACGCCGAGTACGTGGACGTCGACGAGAAAAAATAAGCGAAAGCAGGAAAGTGGGTGCCCCATCCTAAACGCGCTCTTTGCGTTCAGGGTGGGAAAGCACGACTTTGGGATCTAGTAGGGGTGAGCGGCACAGTCGTTCACCCCGATCTTTGTACCTCCACCTAGTGGTGTCATCCTGAGCGGAGTCGAAGGATCTGCGGTTGCTTTTGAGCTATTAAGGGCGAAAACATAGGGTTGCCAGAACGAGATTTCTGCTGCCAATGAAAAAGTGACCGCGTAGGCGGAGAGCAAGCAAGGAAAAAATGGCCACCACCACCCACAAGGACTACTACGCCACTCTCGGCGTAAAAAAGACGGCGACCCAAGAGGAGATTCGCAAGGCCTTTCGCAAGGCCGCGCGCAAATATCACCCTGACGTAAACCCGGGCGACAAAAAGGCCGAGGAGAAGTTCAAGGAGATCTCCGAGGCCAACGACATTCTGAGCGACGAGAAGAAGCGCAAGATCTACGACCAGCTCGGCTTCTACTCGGACCAGATCGACCCCGCGCAGGCCGAGGCCTACGCGCGCCAGCAGAGCGCCGGCCCTGGCTATGGGCCTGGCCGCGGCGGACGCGTCGATTTCGAGGGCTTCGACTTCTCCGGCTTCGGCGGCGCTGGCGGCCAGCAAGGTGCTGAAACCGGCGGCGGTACGGGCTGGAGCAACTTCAAGGATATTTTTTCCGGCATCTTTACGGGCGCGCAGCAGCGACAGCAACCGCGCGGCCCGCAGCCGGGCGCCGATCTCGAGTACCAGGCCACAGTCGACTTCTGGACCGCCATCCGCGGCGGCCAGGCGCGCATTCAGATCAACCGGCAGGAGGTTTGCCCCACCTGCCACGGCCAAGCCTTCACCGGCGGCCCCATGCCGTGCCCGGAGTGCAACGGCACAGGCCAGGTAACGCAGATGGGCGGCCGCATGAAATTCAACATTCCCTGCCCGCGCTGCAATGGCACCGGCCGCATTACCAACGCCTGCCCCACCTGCCACGGCGAGGGCACGCTCACCCGCAGCGAGACGGTCGATTTCCGTATCAAGCCAGGAACGCGCGACGGGCAACGCATCCGCCTGCAGGGCAAGGGCAACGCCGGCGCCAACGGCGGCCCGCCGGGCGACCTGTTTTTGATCGTGCGCACCGGCACGAATCCTGTCTTCCAGCGCATCGGCGACGACATTCACCTCACCGTCCCAGTCACGGTGCCCGAGGCCTCGCTGGGCGCAAAAGTTGAAGTGCCGACCATCGACGGACGCGCGCAGCTCAAGATTCCGCCCGGCACGCAGAGCGGGCAAAAGCTGCGCATGCGCGAGCGCGGCGTGGAAAACGCGCAGCAACCGGGCCAGCGCGGCGACCAGATCGTCACAATCGAAGTGGCCGTCCCACACTTGCAGGACGAACGCAGCCGCGAGATCATGCGCGAGCTCGGAAAACTCAACCCGCAGGACCCGCGCAAGGTGCTGTTCGACAAACTCTAGCAGGATCGTTTTTAGAATCTGTCATCGCTTCGCAAAATTCATAAGGTAAGCTGGTTCGGAAAAACTCCCAAAAGAACTCCCATGACCGCGAAACGCAAATCCAAAGGCGCTTACATGATCTCGGCCGTGGCCGAGATGTACGAGATCCATCCGCAGACCCTGCGCCTCTATGAGCGTGAAGGCCTGCTCAAGCCCTCGCGCACCGAAGGCAACACGCGCCTCTATACCGATGAGGATTTAGAGCGGCTGGAGTTTATCCTGAACCTAGCGCGCGACCTGGGCGTAAACATTGCCGGCATCGCCATCATCCTGCAAATGCGCGAGCGCATGGAGGAGATGAACCGGCAAATGCAGAATTTCGTCGACTATGTGCGCTCGGAGATGCTCACCCGCTTCCAGCAGGCCGCACCCAACTCCGGCTCGGCCATTGTGCCGCTCGGGCGCCCCGCGGCATCGCAGCGCGCCACTCCGCCGCGGAAAATGTAGCGCCGGTCTCTTGACCGGCTGTCGTGCGGGTCTTCCTACCCCGCACCGGTTGCGAGGCTATCCCATCCCGGTATGCTGTAACCAGCATGTCCCTCGCTTTCCTTGGTCTGGCAATCTTTGGAATTTTTACGTCCACCGTCTTTGCCGGAATGGTCCTGTGGGCCATTCCGCGCTATCTCGGCGAGCGCCGCGCGGCTCAGGCGCAGCTTGCAGCCCGGCCAGGCTTCACGCCACCGCTCACGCTGCTCAAGCCGCTTGCCGGCTCCGAGCCCGGCCTCGAAGAGCACCTGACCAGCTTCTTCCTGCAGGACTACCCTGAGTACGAAGTCCTCTTCTGCGCCCGCGACACCAGTGACGCAGGCTTGGCGATTGCCCAGCGCGTTGCAGCGCGGTTCCCGCAAATCCCGGCGAAGTTTCTCTCAACCGGCGGCCAGCCTGCCTACATCAACGCCAAAGTCGCTTCCATGGAGCTGATGGAGGCCCACGCCGAGCACGACATCCTGGTCATCAGCGACAGCGATGTGCGTGTCACGCCTGATTATCTGCGCGCCGTTGCCCTGCCGTTCGCCGACCCGCAGGTGAGCGGCGTCACCTGCCCTTACCGCGGCGTCGCTGCCGAGGGCGGCTTATGGGCGCGTCTCGAGGCCGTCGGCATGAGCGTCGAAATGACCGCAGGCGTGCTGGCCGCGCGGCTAACCGAAGGCATGCGCTTCGTCCTCGGCCCCACCATGGCCTTCCGCCGCGCAACCATTCGCCGGCTCGGAGGCTTTCGCGTCACCGCCGACTACTGCGCCGACGATTTCGTGCTCGGCAATGAGACCTGGAAGCTCGGAGAAACCATCGTCCTCAGCCATCACGCCATCGATCACGTCGTTCTCAATTCCAGCTTCATCTCCTCGATGAAGCACCAGGCACGCTGGATGAAGTCCACGCGCTTCTCACGACCCAAAGGCCACTTCGGCACGGCGCTGAGCTTCAGCGTGCCGTTCGGGCTGCTGGCGCTCGCCGCGGGCTTCGGCGTGGGCGATCCCGTGCTCGGAGCCGCGCTCCTGGCCTTCAGCGTCGCCACGCGCCTCGCGCTTTCGATTGGCGTCGGCCGTCTCGTAGTGCGCGACCCCAGCTGGTTCGGCCTGCTCGTCCTTTATCCCATTCGCGATCTCATGGGCTTCGGTTTCTGGACGGCCAGCTACATCAGCCGCCGAATTCTCTGGCGCGGGCGCGTCTACGAACTTCTGCCCGGCGGCAAAATGCGCGCCGCGCAATAAATGCGACCTGAGGTAATCAGTTTTGCCCAGCCTTGAGATTACTTTCGGTATTCACTAGTTACCTCCTCGTAATAGGGAAAATCTCAGTCTCATCTTGCCCCCGAAGGCCGTCCGTATGATTCTGGAATTGCCATATTCACTACCGGATTTTCGATCGGCAGAGTGAAGCTGCACGGCACGATTTGCAGCCGTTTCCCTCACTTTTCGGGCTGCCGTTTTCCGCTATTTTTGCTTTTCTCAAAGCCGCCCGCTCGGCGGCGCTGTAGTACTGCGTCCGGTGAAGAAATCGTTCATTTCAGGACCGTGCAGGTCCAGCGCTGCGAAGTTTTTGGGGGGAAATTATGACGCTTATCTCGACTCAACACATACCTTTGACCAATGCATATCTCTGTGAAGACTGCCACTGCGTGGGAAATTGCGCAGAGCAGTGCCCGGCTTGCGCGTCCGCGGCATTGATGGGGTTGGCGGGTGTTCTGAATCGTGAACAGCCAAAAGCAACGACACAGATCAGATATTCCTGGGGAAGTGCAAATTTTTTCCACCAGGAACGCAACAGAATCTCGGCATAAGTGTTAGCGAACATGTAACCCGGACTCTGCCTTCTAATCCGTCACATTCGCATCGTCAGAAAGCCGGCGATCCGGCATGGAGCGTAGTTGCTCTCGAGATCCGGATCAGTCACGGCTCAATGCATTACAGTTCTTTGCTGGTTGTACCTTTCGGGCGCGCATGCGCACGTTTAGCCCCTGGTTTTCTTCTCTGCGAGAGGGACGCATGGCAAGTTCGGAATTCTGGCAACGCCTGTCGGCGTCGTTCCAGTCGGGTCGAGAATGGGAATCGCCGGCAGTGGAGAAGTTGCCTCCCACCGGCCGCGGGTCGATGGCGTTGTGGATGTTGGCCGATGCGGTGACGATTGTGGCCGCGGCGGCAGC
>JASIJW010000417.1:0-8237 GCA_030050035.1 Acidobacteriaceae bacterium
CTGGAACCGTGCCTGGAACCGCCCCTCGCCCCATCTCCCGCTCCCATCGCCCAGTCCGAAGCCGTCCAGCCCTCCTCAACTCTGCGCCGCGCAGTCCACGCACTGCGGGCAGCCGTACCATATCTCCCCCGCCTGCTGCCCCTGCTCGACGGCAATATCGCCGCCGCCGTGGCCAACGTGCTCGCACCGCAGTCCGCCAAACCCGCACCGCCCGTCAACCTGGCCCCCGTCGAAGAGAGCATCACTAGGCTGCAAACCCAAAACCGCGAGCTGCGCGACCAGCTTGCCGACCAGAACCTTGCCCTTAAACGTCTCGATCAGCGGCTGGAAACCGTCCGCGAAGCCACCGACCGCACCGCGCTCGAGCACCAGGAACTTCTCGCCGCCTTCAAAAAAGCGGGTAAAAAGGTCAATGTCGTCGCCTTCGTCACCCTCGCGCTGCTGATTCTCTCCGTCCTGCTCAATCTGGCGCTGGTTCTGCACATCGAGCGCATTCTGCACTGAATTCAGACTCTGGGCCGCCCACCCTGCAGCGGGTCTCAGCCCCTCTCGGACGGTCCCGACCCGACAAATCGATATATCGCCACACTTTTGGTGCAGTCCGTTCCATATCCTAGCGCTATTTGTTCATAACATGAAAGCGATTTCGGTCCCTTTAGCTCACCTTCAGCAACTTTGTGACCCAAGGGTGTTGCCAGTCGTATTTTCGGCGGTCTAGTATTCTTCCAGTTTCAAATAACCAGGGTGACCCACCTAAATAGACCCTGCGATCAGTCCCACTATGCATGCAGTTGTTCCCAAGTTCACAGAGCTTCACGAACAAGCGGCGCTGTCCGGCTGCAGCGTGCGCGAATGGAGTGTCTCGCCATGGCATGGTATGCCTACTGCATCGGTGAAAAGCAAGCCTTTCCGGAATTGGCCCGTCATCGCAAACCCGTACCTATGGAGTCTGTGCTCGGCGTAAGCGGAAACCAGGTCTTCCTCTACCCCGCCAGCGATCTAGCCGTCATTGTCAGTGAGCACAACCCGAACGAAGCTCTCGGCCAGAAGTCCGGCGTCGATCACGCCCGCGTCATCGCCGACTGCTTCCAGCATTCCACCGTGCTTCCCTTCCGCTTCGGCACCGTCTTCAACGACGACGAATCGCTCCGCAAGTCCATCCGCTCCAACCAGCGCCAGTTCCTCGGCAACATCGAAAAGCTCCGCGGCAAGGCCGAGATGCACCTCAGGATCTTCGTCGACGACTGCTGCACGAAGGAGATCGAGCGTCACCTCGCGGTCTCGGGCGTAGGCCGCGGCTACTTAAGCAACTTGCGCGAAACCGCCGTCCGCACCCGCGAGCGCCAGACCCGCGCCCGCGCCGTCAGCTTCCAAATGCACCGCATGTTCATCCCCCTCGACGAGGACGTGAGCTGCCGGCTGACCGAAAACGGCAAAATGGTGCTCGACATCGCCCACCTCATCGAGCGCAAGCACGTCGAGCGTTACCAGAACAAATTTGCCACTACCAGCGCCACCATGCGCGAGTGCCATATGCAGGTCAGCGGACCCTGGCCGCCCTACCACTTCGTCCACCGCTTGACCCGCAGCGGCCACGCCCAGCCTCAACACTCCACGCCCCTCCCAGGCGCTGCAGTCGCCCCAGCCGCCACGCCAGTTATCACCATGCCCGTAATGGCCTGACGCGCACAATCCGCACAATCTGCAACAAGCCCCGCCGCAAGCGGGGCTTTTGCATGAGGGGCGTGCCTGGGCCTCAGCTCGAGGCGCAGAACCCTCCACTTCGTGGTTGCGCCACCCACGTCCTCGATACGATTCCCGTCGCGCGCCGGCTGTCGGTGCGTTCAGGCTGCCCTTCGGATATCGCCTTCTCCGCTACCGGTTCCGTGTCCGGTTCCGCGCCCGCGGCGGCCAGTGATAAGTCGATATAGCCACGTCAACACAATGGCGCCGCCGATCGCGACCAAAATCGTGTAGATCATGCCTCCCCGCCCGGCAAAGCCGACCGCGCGCATAATCCAGCCACCAACGATCGCGCCTGCGATACCAATGAGAATATCCGCCAGAAACCCGCGACCGCTGCCCATTATCTTTCCCGTCGCCCAGCCCGCGATCAGGCCCACGACGATCCACCACAATAGAGTCAACATAGATACTCCAATTTCAGGCTGCCTTCTTGCCTAAAATTCCTCCCAGACGATCGGTAATGCTGCTGCCTTGGCTGCCTTGGCCGGACAGGGCGCTGTCAACCTGACCTTGAAGTGATTCCGGCAGCTTCGACTTTATAAAGTTAACAACGGTGTCCGCGGCCGTACGTGCTTTGTCCTCGGGCAGGCCCGTCTTTTCGCTGAGTGTTTGAACCAGTTCATCCATTTTTTTCTAATCCCTCCTCTATGGGTTGCCGTCGAGCATGGATGCGCTTAAAGTTGGCGCGCCATCGCGTATGCACAATCTTCGCAACCGCGATCAAGCAAAAAGCAAAGTGATTGTTGAGTTTCCCGCTCTGCTTCTGCCCTCCCGGTCGTCTCGATCGCTTGCGTAGCCCAGCGCTTCCAGCGGAGATCATCTGTCGCGCCTCATGACCTCCTTCACGCCCCCTTGAGTTGCATCCGATTCAAGCCGCAGCAAGTGTGTTGCCCCGCGCTAGGGCCGCCTTTGCAAAAGAAGTTTTAATTTTCTGAAGCGGATCTACACCGGAGGCGGCGTATACCACGCCATCAACTTCTCATGCAGTCCTTTCACCCTGCCCGCACAATCCGGCTGCGCGGCCAGGTTGTGCAATTCCTCCGGATCAGACGAGAGATCGTACAACTCCGCAGCATCATCGACCCAATACGTGTATTTCCACCGGCCATCGCGGATCATATATTTGGCGTTGCTGTTGCCAAGGCTGTATTCAGCAAAAACCGGGCCATAGTCGAAATTGGATTTCGGGTCGCGCACCAGGCAAGCGAAGCTCCTGCCGTCACTCGGTCCGTCAATTGGCACATCGCATAGTTCAGCCAGCGTCGACGAGAGCGAAATCAGGCTCAACGGCACATCGCACCGCGCCGGCGCGTTTCCCGGAAGCCGAACCATAAACGGAACCCCGCACGATCCCTCGTAAAACTGGAACTTGTTCCACAACCCAAGATCGCCGAGCATCTCACCGTGATCCGATGTGTAGACAACAATCGTGTTCTCATCCAGTCCAAGCCGTTTGAGCGCTCGCAGAACCTTCCCCGCACAGTCGTCCATCTGCGCCAGATTGCCGTAATAATAGGCCGTCCTCTTCTGCGCCTCCGCAGCGTCTCGCAGCTCAGGAGTATGGTGAGAGCTCTCAATCTCCAGCCGCACGCGCCGCGGTATGTTATCGAGGTCCGCCTTACCCCACGTCGCAGACAGCTTTATCTGTTCCGGCGGAAACATCTCCGCAAATCGTTTCGCCGGCATAAAGGGATCATGCGGCTTCAGCAACGATGAAACCAGAAAGAACGGCCGGTCGCCCTTTGCGTACGTCTCCAAAAAGCGGACCGTCTCATCAGCAACAAAGCTCTCAAAGTGATCCTCTTCTTCCATCACAGAAGGCCGGCCCACAGCCACCGGACCAAGCCTCCCATCCGGTTCGCGCAATCCTTTCCATGGATCTCTCCTGTCCCACAAGCTCGGAATCTGCGGCTGTCCAGCGCCGGAATTTGGCGCGCCCAATTCGTCTGCATACAGCTTCGCCTTCGGCCCCAGGTATTGAAACCAGTCATTGAACTCCAGCTCGTAATCAAATCCATGCAATTGCGCATCGCCAAAGTGCATCTTGCCGATAAGTCCGGTAAAGTATCCCGCCCGGCTGAACCGTCCCGGCATTGTCTTGTATCCGGAAGCATAGGTATAGGTCTGTTCTCCAGAATCTCCGAGATGATGGTTATATAGCCCCGTCAGCATCGAGGCCCGCGACGGACCGCACACAGGATTCGTGCAATATACGTTAGTAAAGCGCACGCTCTCCTGCGCCAGCGCGTCCAGATTCGGCGTAACCGCCACCGGATCTCCAGCGGCTCCCATACAACTGCGCTTATGCTGGTCCGACATTAAGAGCAGAACATTAGGCCGCCGTCCCTCACGCAACTCAGTCTGCGTCTTCTCCAAATGTGCCGGTTGTGCCGCCGCCCCCACAGCCGCCGAAAGAGTTGTTATAGCCGCACCTGCAAGAAAGCCCCTGCGATCCATAGTCCTTCAGTCCTTGTCGGTAAAACCACCTTGGTAATGCGAGAGTTCAGCGCAATTTGAATGGTCACCCAATTATCATCCACATCATCCCGAGGTTATTCAGAAGATCAAATCGTTGATTGGATAGAGCGGTCGCAAAGAGTGGGCCGGCGGCAAGGCTGGCAAGCCGGCCCGGCTAGATGCCTACGCGACCTCGACGGCCGGACGCGATACCGCCACCTTTCGCATCAGCACTCTGAACACAACGATATGCGTGACCAGCAGAAGCGGGACTCCCAGGATCGGGATGAAATACGCCGCACCCAATAATCCCGGCGTCTGTGCAAGCGAAATGCGACTGCCCTGATAGAACGCGTTCAACAGGTCGGCAGTTCCCCACAGGTTGAAGATCCAGATCAGCGGCGTAGCGAACCTCGTCCTGAGAGCCGCGAGCGCAATAAGGGCGAGCGTCGCAGCGATCAGATCGCCGTAAGCAAGGTCCCGCGCGAACTGAGTAGCAGAAAGTTGCGGAGCCACGACACCCGGAATCAGAACCGCAAGGCCGATATACCGGAACCCATGCAACACGAGGATAGGCCTTACTGCTTCCGCGCGATTGCGCCGGATGATTGCGGGCCAAATGTACTGCACGGCGAAAACGCTCCACGCAAGCAGGCCGAAGGCCACCGTCAGGCCCCAGATCAGAGGGACAGGCATGATTCGCTCCTCAATACGCCAACCCGCAAGCCTTGCAGCGGAGAGACGAATTACGCAATGGGATGAAGCGAAGCGCCAGCGAGATTCGAGGAATTTGATTGATTCGAAGACAAGAATGGGGACCCGAAGGTCCCCACTCAAGCCGGTTGAGAGACCGGCGCAATTTGTTAATGTCTTTGCCTCGCGAAGCGAGGCGGTCGCCCGGACTGATAGTCGCCGGCGAGTCCTAGTCGTAGTACTCGAGCCCCAGGTGCGTGATCAGATCCTGTCCCATGATATGCCGCAGTGTGTTCTTGAGCTTCATCGACTGGATAAACAGATCGTGCTCCGGATACAGCCCTTCGGCCGTCTGCGGAGACTTGAGGTAGAAGCTCAGCCACTCCTGCACGCCGAGCGAGCGCAACTGCGGCGCGCGCTTGGCCAGATCGAGGAACAGCACCAGGTCCAGAGCCACCGGCGCCGCAAGAATCGAATCTCGGCACAGGAAGTTGACCTTCAACTGCATCGGATAGCCGAGCCAGCCGAAGATGTCGATATTGTCCCACGCTTCTTTTTCGTCGCCGCGCGGCGGGTAATAGTTGATGCGGATCTTGTGATAGAGGTCCTTGTAGAGATCCGGATAAAGCTCGGGCTGGAAGATGTACTCGAGCGATCCCAGCTTCGACTCTTCCTTGGTCTTGAACGATCCGGGCTCGTCCAGCACCTCGCCGTCGCGGTTGCCCAGGATGTTGGTCGAGAACCAGCCGTTGACGCCCAGCATGCGCGCCTTGAAGGCCGGCGCCAGCACAGTCTTCATAAACGTCTGGCCGGTCTTAAAGTCCTTGCCGCAAACGGGTGCGGCATTGCGCTTCGAAAGCTCGACCATGGCCGGCACATCGACCGTGAGGTTGGGCGCGCCGTTGGCAAACGGCACTCCCTCGCTCAACGCCGCATAGGCGTAAATCTGTGAGGGCGCAATGCCAGGGTCATTCGACTCAAGCCCTTTTTCGAAGGCCTCGATCAACTGGTGCACGGCCGTCGGCTCCAGGAAGATCTCAGTCGATCCGGCCCAGATCATCACCACGCGATCGACCTTCTTTTTGAATTCGCGGATATCGGCGATCACCTGATCGGCCAGGTCGCGCTTGTTCTTGCCCTTCTTCACGTGCGTGCCGTTCAGGCGCTTAACGTAATACTGATCGAAAACCGCGGGCATCGGCTTGATGGTTTCGAGATACGGCTTGAGCTGCGCCAGCGTCTCTTTGTCGAGCACCTGCGCGTGCGCGGCCGACTCGTAGACGTTGTCCTCGAAGATGTCCCAGCCGGTGAAGACCACATCGTTCAAATCGGCCAGTGGCACAAAGTCCTTGATCAACGGCGACGTGTTCTCCGTCCGCTTGCCCAGCCGGATCGTGCCCATCTGCGTGAGCGACCCGATAGGCTTGGCCAGCCCGCGGCGCACCGCTTCCACGCCTGCAATCATGGTGGTGGCAACGGCGCCCAGGCCAACCACCATCACGCCCAGCTTGCCGCTTGCGGGCGCAACCTTCGCTTCGGCGGTCTCGCGGCCGCCCTGATCCTGTTTTGGCATTGCTCTCTGTACCTTCCTTTAAGAATTCACTGCATGCTGAATTGCGTTTGGGAAAAATCGGGAATCTTACAGCGCGCGAGCGTTATGCCTCTTGCGCTCTTCGTCTGCGGTTAAGGTGCGTCCAGACAAACCACGCGAGAGCTGCCACCAGCGCAAGCTCAACGGCCAGATGGAAACGATGAAACGCCTGTTCGAAACGCGGATCGCTGTGCCACTTCTCGCCCAGCTTCATGCCCACGTACGCCAGCAAAAAGCACCATGGCCACGATCCGATAAACGTGTAGATGTGAAAGCGGAGCTGCGACATCTTCGCGATGCCGGCGGGGAACGCAATGAACGTGCGCACCACCGGCAATAGTCTGCCCAGCAACACCGTTATCGATCCGTACCGCTCAAAGTACTGCGTCATACGGTCCAGATCGTGATGGCTCATCAGCACCCAGTTGCCGTAACGTTCCACCAGCGGCCGGCCGCCTTTCGCGCCGATCCAATACGCGACGGCCGAGCCCAGGTTGCAGCCGATCGCGCCCGCAGTTGCCGCCATGAACAGATTGAAGTGGCCCAAATAGACCACGTACCCGGCAAACGGCATGATGAACTCCGACGGCAGCGGAATGCAGGCCGACTCAATGCCCATCAGCGCAGTCACGCCCGCGTAGCCGCCAACGTCAATGACATGGGTTATGAAGTGAACAAGGAGGGCAAGGAGCTTTTCATTCATGAGCGTTCTCAGTATAAAGGCGCGTTCAGCGCGAATTCCCGCTCTCTGAGCCGCCTCTGAGAGAAAATCGATTGCACACGTATGCAATTTTGCGGGCCCGCTTTGTTACGATGAACTCAAGTCGAATCATTATTTTTTGGAGGGTCTGCACTTGGCCGATTTTCCGCCTGTTCCGCTCACGCTCGAGGGCGCAAGCGTCCTGCACCAGTTCTTCCGCTTCGACTGGAAAGCCTGGCGCTGCTGCGCGCAGGGCGAACGTCACGGAATTGCTGCTGAGGCGGCCGAGGCGCTCAAAAAGCTAGAGCGCGGGGGCGAAGCAGAGCCCGTGCGCACGGCCCTCTACTCCGAGCTCGGCCACAAGGGCGATCTGATCCTCGTCCACTTCCGTGATTCGCTCGAAGCGCTCAATGAGATCGAGCTCGAGCTGGCGCAGACGCGCTTCTCCGACTTTCTCACGCCCGTTCACTCTTATGTTTCGGTCGTCGAGCTGGGCCTGTACGAGTCCACGCGCAAGACCTACGAGGCTGCGGCGTCCAAAGGGCTTGCGCAGCATTCGCCGGAATGGAACGCCGAGATTGCCGAGTCGCTCAAGCGCGGAGCTGAAGCCATGAAGCCGCGTCTCTGGCCCGCGATTCCCGACGCGAAGTATCTCTGCTTCTATCCCATGGACCGCAAGCGCGGCGAGGGAGTGAACTGGTACACGGTGCCGTTTGCCGAGCGCCAGCGCATGATGCACGAGCACGGCATGATCGGCCGCCGCTATGCCGACCAGGTGCGGCAGATCATCACTGGCTCCATCGGCATGGACGATTGGGAGTGGGGCATCGACCTCTTCGCCGACGACCCGGTGACCTTCAAAAAGCTGATCTACGAGATGCGCTTCGATGAAGTCAGTGCGGTGTATGCGCTCTTCGGTCAGTTTTTCATCGGCGTGCGGCTGCCCTTTGCAAAGCTTTCCAATTGGCTCAGCGGAAAACCTTGAAGACCGCTTCAATAATCGTTCCAGCGAACACAAATTGCGTGGGTTACAATGGCCTCGCGCGAGGG
>JASIJW010000418.1:0-9903 GCA_030050035.1 Acidobacteriaceae bacterium
AATGAACGTGTCCGGGCACGAACTGCGTAAAGGAGTTTGCGATAGCAATGATCGGCTTTCCGAAGTCACTGTCTTGCATTCCGGTGGCGCGCCAGAGGCTGCGCGCCCCGGCCATATTCCGTCCATGGGTTGAGGTGCGTGAACGATATGCTGGCATACTGAAATTCTAAAGCTCTTTCCTTCCATGCGGCCTGGTCCGCGCAGAAGCATAAAAATTCCTTATTCAGAACGCTCCCGGTTACATCGTCAGCATGGTCAAATCTGTGACATAAGCAGCACGCTTAGCGTCTGACCCGCGCCTTTTGGCAACCTGAAAAATGGAGCGCTGGTTCCTTTTATCGCCCTTGCCACGAGCGGGCGATGATTCGTTGCAAGCGGCATGTGGCCTCGCGTTGACGAAGCTAGCTGTGTGGTCTCCTGCGAGGTTGTATGCGTTACCATCAAATGCGCAACGCGCTGCAGCATTCCAGCAACCGCTTCTTAAGTGCCAAGGAAAGCTTCGCTATGTATCAAGTCCGCGCGACACCCTTTCTCCGCCACGCTCTCTTCGTATTCCTCTTCGTCTTCCCATTGAATGCCTATTGTCAGCAAAGGTCGGCTCTTACCGGAACGGTCAAGGACAGCTCGGGCAAGCCAGTAGCCGGCGCGCAAGTTGCCGTCGAGAATGTGGCATCTGGCCAGTCGTCGAATACCGCGACCGATAGCACCGGCAGTTACACTCTGCAGCAACTGGCTGCTGGCAATTACAACGTGACGGTGACGGCGAATGGATTCACGAGCCAGACCGAACAAGTAACGGTAACCGCGAATGGGACTCAGGCGCTTGACTTCACGCTTGCCGCTGCGCCGCCCGGGCAGGAGCTGCCGAATGCGCCTTCAGCCGCGCCGCAGGAGCCTTCTCTGCAGGACCTCGGCATCAGCCAGCAACAAATGCAGGGCAACCCGCAATTGCAGGCGCGCCTCAACAGGCGCACGGAGATGCTCAAGATACACCAGAAGCTGGGATTGATTACTCTTGCGCCGATGGTTGCTGCCTTGATCACCGGGCCAATGGCCAAGGCCAAAGGGCGAAATGGGCAACCGGTCGAGGAGCCGACTCAAGCGAACCTCGACTTCCATGCAGCACTTGGCAGCACAACTGCAGCCCTTTATTTCACAACGGCCTATTTTGCGGTCTTCGCACCCAAAGTCCCGGGGGTACAGAAGCGCGGAGCCATCCGCATGCATGAGGCGCTGGCGTTTGTTCACGGGCCGGGCATGATCCTGACTCCAATTCTGGGTGCAATGGCATTCAAGCAGGAGCAGGATGGCGAGAAGGTGCATGGCGTTGCATCATTCCACGGCACTGCAGCCACTGTTACCGTGCTGGCCTACGGCGCCTCGATCGTTGCCGTGTCCTGGCCCATTCACCTCAAATTCTGGGAGACAAAATGAAGAAGATCCTCTTTTTTGTTTTCATTTTGGGCGCGCTCATCTGTACTGCGCTCCCGGCCAGCACCCAGGAATTGTCGCAATGGGCGTTAGACCAATCAACGCTCAGCTACCACATGTCGCACCCCATGCACGAGGTGGACGGCGTCAGCCACGCGGCCAAGGGCAAGGGCATTTGCCAGAGCGGCACATGCAACTTTCTGCTTGCCGTGCCGGTAAAGACATTCGACTCGGGCGATTCCAATCGCGACCTGCACATGATCGAAGCCGTGCGAGGAGCCGAGTTCCCCATGGTGGTTGTGCGCGCTCAGTTCCCGGAGTCGGAGCTGAATCAGCAGTGGATTCACGCCAATCTCGAGGTGCAGTTCGCGGGTCAAACTGCGCATTATTCGAACGTGCCTTTCCAGCGCACGCAGCAAGCAAACGAGGTGCGAATCCAGGGAACCGTGCCGGCCACCTGCTCGGATTTCAAGATCGAGCGGCCCTCGTTTCTGGCCGTTCCCATCAAGAACGAAATCCCTGTTCGCGTAGACGCGGCCTGGCACAAGCAGTAGTACTTGTTCCCGGCTGCAGACTCGGCGCAGCCGCGTGAATTCTCCGTCGAGACGTCTCAGTCCAATTTTTCCGAGTGCTTTGCAGCCACGTCACCGCTCGGCCGTCACCGCGTTGTGGCTCTGCCGCTCCGCGTACAGAACGCCGTTCAGCTCTGCCCCCAGCAGCACGCTGAACGAGGTCAGGTAAAGCCAAACCAGCGTTGCGATCCCCGCGCCAAACGAGCCGTAGAACCGCGAATAATTCGCCAGGCGAGTCACATACCAGCCGTAGGCCAGTGTCGCCGGAAACCAGATCAATGTTCCCGCCAGCGCGCCAGGCGCCACCCACAGCCAACCCTCCTTGCGCCGCGTGCCGAAGTGATAGAGCACCGTCAGCACAGCCATGCTGGTGGCCAAAGCGATCGTCCATCGCGCCAGCCGCCACAGCACCAGCACCATGTTCTGCAAGTCGTAGCCGGCGTTATCGATCATCCAAATTTCAATCTGATGGCCAAAGACGACCAATAGCGTAGCCACCGAGAGCGGCAATAACGCGATGGGCAGAAGCAACAGCCCCCGCAGCCGCTTGTCCCAGAACCCCCACGCATGAGCCGGCAGCTCATAGGCGCGCCGGAACCCCTCCATGAGCGAAAGCGTCACGCCCAACCCGGCAAATGCGCTGAGCGTGGCCGCCGAAATTAATAATTGTGTGGATCGAAGCGGACGGCTGAGCACGTAGGACTGGAGAAGGTCGAGCGTGTCTGGCGGCAGGAACTGCTCGAAGAGCGCCCGCAAACCGCCCATCAGCCGGCTGCCCTCCTCAACCTGCGCCACCAGCGTCGTCACCACCAGCAGCGCGGGAAACAGCATAAGCATGCCGGAATAGGCTGCGGCCTTCGCCGTGTTCACCACATCGTGGTCCAGGGCACGCAGAACCGCCGCCCGGACTCGCGCAAAAAACTTTTTCATGACGCCTCAGCCAGAGTATTCGATTCCGGCTGTTTCGGCGATAGGTCTTGTGGTTCACGGGTTGCGGATGGGCATTCTTCAGGTTCTAGAGCTCTCCGCCCTTGCCGCCTGCTCTTCGCGCTCGCCTGACTTATCCCGTCCCAGCGGATCGTTGTCGCGATCCGTGACGTCGGCCAGCGTGGCCAACCTCTCGGCCAGCTCGCTCGTCCAGCTACCCTCTGGAGCGCGCCAGCTCCAGTTGCCGGTCGGAACCGCGGGCGTATTCATCCGCGCCTCCGAGCCTAACTCCAGCAGATCCTGCGCCGGCACAATGGCAAGCTGCGCCACGCTCGCCTCAGCCGCACGGATCAGCGGCCACACCGGGCGACCGATCCCCGACCCTGCCCGTACCGAACCCACATAGGCCTCAACGGCTTTCTGCTCTGCCTCGCCGGTCTTTTCCCACCAACCCTGCGTTGTGTCGTTATCATGCGTGCCGGTGTAGGTCACCGTGTTCGGCGCCTGCCGGTGCGGCAGGTGAACGTGCGCTCCCTTGTCGCCAAAGCCGAACTGCAGCACCTTCATGCCCGGCATGCCCAACCCGATCCGCAGCTCGTCCACTTCTTTCGTGATCAGCCCCAGGTCCTCGGCCACGAGCGGCAGCGGTCCCAGTGCGTTTTCGAGCGCCTGGAACAGCGCGCGGCCCGGCGCTTTGATCCATTCGCCATTGACGGCCGTCTCGTCCTTGGCCGGAATCGCCCAATATCCTTCAAAGCCGCGGAAGTGATCGAGCCGGATAATGTCATAGAGCCGGGCCGCGCGGCGAATGCGGTCGACCCACCAGCCAAAGCCCTGCTCCGCCAGCACGTCCCAGCGGTAAAGAGGATTGCCCCATCGCTGCCCGGTTGGAGAAAAATAATCCGGCGGCACGCCGGCCACGCGCACCGGCTTCAGCTCTTCGTCCAGCTCAAAAAGTTCGGGGTGAACCCAAACGTCCGCCGAATCCATGTTCACGAAGATGGCCACATCGCCGAGGATTCGAATCGCACTGCGTTCAGCGAGGTTTCGGAGTATTTCCCATTGCCGGGAAAAGGCAAACTGCAGCGCCTTTTCCTCAGCCAGCGCGCGCGCATGCTTGCGCTTCGCTTCTTCGAGCGCGCCGGGCTCGCGTTTGCGCAGCGGATCGGGCCATTCGGTCCACGCGCCGGTGGCGAATTGCCGCCGCAGTTCCGCGTAGAGCGCGTAATCATCCAGCCAGTATGCCTGCTCCCTGCAAAACGCCTCGAACTCGCCCCACTGCGCGCGCAGCGCCACATCGTGAGGTCCGTGATCGAGAAAATTGCATGCCGCCTCGATAAGTAGCGGCAGTTTCCGCTCTTCAACGGCCTCAAAATCGACATTCCCGTCACGGCCCGGGATTCCGACGATTCGTTCCTCAGGAATCCCGGGGTCCCCATGGACGGGTCCTTGTCCATGGGGTGGAATCCATCCCCAGTCGCGCAGCACCTCCAGGCTGATGAATGAAGGATTGCCGGCGAAGGCCGACGAGCCCGAATACGGCGAATTCCCATAGCCGGTGGGGTTCAGCGGCAGCACCTGCCAGACATGCTGTTTTGCCGCAGCAAGAAAACTAACGAATTCGTGCGCAGCCGGCCCAAGGTCGCCGATGCCGCCCAACGACGGAAGAGAACTGATGTGAAGCAGGACACCGGAGGAGCGCTGAAAGTCCATATCCCTGATTATGATGGCTTGCCCGCCCGAGAGGTCGGCTGCTCTTCGGGTGACCCCTGAGCACGGCGTTTTTGATTGTGCCGCCAGGCGGGAGACATTCATGTTCTCAGAACCTTTCTGCCGACAGAAAAAGGCCCGCAACCAGAAAGCTGCGAGCCTTGACTTCCTATTTCGATCCGAACGCTTACATGCCCGGCAATTCCTGACCCTGGTTCTGGCTCTTGGCGTTGATTCGGATCTGGTTATGTTTGCGGTAGTTCTCAATCACCGTGCTCGCGAACACGCTGAAGGCCTGGCCGCGCCGCTGATCGAGAATCTGATCGCGCGTCTGATCGAAGTTCTTCTGGATCTCATCGTCGCTCGGCTCCTGCTTGTCGCTGAGCCGCGCAACCACGCCGGTACGCGCCGTATCGATGGGACCGCTGATCGCGCCTACGTTCATGTCGAAGAGCTGCGGAGCGACCTGGCCTACTGCGCCCAGGTCAGCCACCTGCCCGTTCAGGCCAACCAGATCGCTCGATTCGAACTTGGCGCCGACCGCCTTGGCTGCCTTGGCCAGATCGTTCATGTCCTTGGCCTTCTCACTCAGCTCCCGGGTCTTCTGGCTCAACAGCGCCGGAACCTGCTCCTCGCGGTAATCGTCGAGCACGTGGCTCTTCCAGTCTGCAAATGCAGGAGCGTGCGCCGGTTGCACTCCGGTCACCTGGAAGATCGCGTAGCCTTCGCCAGTCTGCGCGTACTGCGGTGCATCGCCGGGCTTGGCAGTGAACGCCTTGGCCAGCACTTGCGAGCTATCGGGCAGCGCCGAGATCACGCCCTGGCGCGCCACCGGAGCGGTTGTCACTACCTGCAGGTTATGCGCCGCGGCCGTCTTCTCGAGGCCGTTCTTCGAGGCCTCGGAGGTGAGCTGCCTGGCGAAGTTCTCTTCGGCACTGGCGGTGCTCTGGCGGATCAGCGTGGCCTGAATCTGCGGCAGCACTTCATTGAGGGCCTGCGTGTGCGCCTGCTGGCGGTCTTCCACCTGCAGAACGTGATAGCCAAACTGGCTCTTTACGATCGTGACCGCGCCGATCGGCTGCGTGAAGGCGGCGTTGTCGAACTCCGGCACCATCTGGCCGCGCTTGAAGAAGCCCAGTTCGCCGCCTGAGTCCTTGCTCCCCGGGTCCTCGGAGTACTTCTTCGCCAGTTCATTCCAGTTGCCGCCGTTCTGGAGCTGCTTCTGCACCGTCTCCGCCTTGGCCTTGGCAGCCGCATCGGTCTTTGCGTCCGCATTGGGCGCCACGGAAATCAGAATGTGGCGCGCCTTGGCCTGTTCGGGCTGCTGGTAGTCGGCCTGGTGCGCGTTGTAGTAAGACTCGATATCCTGCTGCGTTGGCTGCTGCACGCCGCCCGGAAGCTGGCTGGTGTTAAACGCAAAGTAGCTGATAGTTCGCTGCTCGGGGACCGCATCGGCGTAACGCGCCGCATTTTTCTTGAAGAAGGCTTCGAGGTCGGCGTCCGATGGGTTGATGGTCTTCGACACATCGTCGGCGGTGATTACCGCGTAATCAAATTTAATTTTGATGTTCTGCTTGCGGTAGGTGTCGCGCACCTCCTGCGGGCTCACCGTTACGCCGGCCGTGATCAGCGCCTGCAGCCGCTGCAGGATGATTTGTTGCTTTACGTTCTCTTCAAAATCGGCCACCGACATGTTCAGCCGCTGCGCGATCAGCGCCGCGTACTGGTCCTGGCCAATAAACTTGCCGTCAGGAAACAGAACCTCGCCTGTAGGGCCGGTACGCAGGTACGCGCGCACGTCGTCGTCTGTCGCGTGGATGCCGAGCCGCGAGGCCTCCTGCAGCAGCACCTGCTGCTCAACGAGCTGCTGGCCCACCTGCCCCTCGAAGAGGTTCACCAGGACCTGGTTATCCGCGTACTGCGGGCCGCGCTGCTCAAGCTGCTGGCGCGTAAGCTGCTCCACCTTGGCCTGGCTCACCGTGTCGCCTGAAGAGAAGAAGCGGCTGTACCAGTGCGGGTAGACCACCGCGTAGGTGTCAGGCGCGTTGGCGCCCATGCCGGCCAAACCGGGAATCAGGTAAACCACCATCGAAACGGAAGCCGCGCCGATGACGACAACCAGTAGCGCTTTGGTGATGCGATTGTCTGTTTGCAGAAAACGAATCATGAACGGTCGGAAACCCCTCTACGCGGGAACAGGCTCGGCTCAGGTGGGGCGGCAGGTGATACGGCTGCCCGGGAAGCCTCCTGTGAATGCGCAATTCTCGCCTATAGCGATCTCATCTATTATATGCGACCGTGAGATAGCCGGGTGAGGTTCCCGGCGAAGTTCAGAGGCTCTGAGGCCCCTGAACGGCGGACGCTGAGAATCAGGCCTTTAGGCCCGGATCGCTTTGAAAACACCGGCTCGGGCTCGCCCTCAGAACCGGAATACTACGCCTCCCGTGAAGCGCGCATTCCAGGTACGGTGCGTCGAGTAGGCGAGTGCGGGGGTGTTATTGGGCAGTGAGAAGGATGCGGCGACGCGATCGGCGGCAAGTTGCAAGCCCCACCTGCTGTTCAGGCTATAGTTCAAGCCTCCGCCAAACCCGCCCGCAAAGGAAATGTTGGGCGTGATGCTCTCGCCCCCCGTGTGCTCTCCGCCCACTTCACCAAAGAACAGTCCGCTAAGATTCCCGTACAGCGGGGCGTGGATCGCCGGCCCAACCATGAAGGTGTAGATCGAGGGGTTGCCCTTATTGATTATTTCGCTGTGGCCGGTTCCTAATTTGTAGTAATCGCCCGACGCGAAGAGTTGAAAATACTTTCCCCAATCACGGCCTACCGTCGCCTTTCCGCCGACCAATCCGCTGTACGTATTGGGCACTTGCCTCACGCGGGAATAGGCGCCGCCAAGGTATACCTCGTACTTGGGAGCAGACGCTGCAGGGGGCGGAGCTTCGACCTGGGCAGAAGCCGCGACAGGAAGCAACGCGGCCAAAACAGTCAACACGATCCTTCGTTTCAACAAGACATCTCCTCCGGACGCAGTGCCCGCCTTCCGGTCCTGCGGCACAGGCTGGTTTTGGCGGTTTCCGGTACGCTCTTAGATTATCGTTTCCCCCCCGGATTTACGAAGCGCCGCCGGCATCAGCCCTCTTCGTACCACGGGATATTGATGACGATGATCCGGCGGTTGCCGCGCATCAGCAGAATCACCTTCAGCAGGTCGGAACGGCGGTTGTGCAGCAGCCCCTCCCACCAGTGCTGCACCACCAGTTCCGGCACCAGCACGCATACCTTGCGGTAGCTCGTTTCGCGCTCCACGCCCATCACGTAATCGACCACCGGCTGCAGTACATAGCGGTACGGCGATTTGAGCTGGATCAGCCGCGGCACGGCGCGGCCTGCGGCGCGCAGCGGGTCGGCAATGAACTCTGTCCACGCATCGCAAAAGGCGTCGGACTCTTCCGTCGTGATCACGTGGACCACGCGGATGTCGTTCGACATGGAAAGCGCGAAAGAGAGCGCTTTTTCCGAAATGCGGCTCCAGCGGTCAACCGGCACCACCACGATCGGCTCGCTGACGGCCGCGGGAATGATCGGCCGGTCGAGGTCGATCTCGCGGGCCACGCGCGTGTAATGCCGATGCACGGCGCGCATGACGAGGATCATGGCCGCGATCAGCAGCGCCGTGATCCACGCGCCTTCAATGAACTTCGTGACAAACACCACCACCGTCGTGATTCCCGTAGCGACGGCGCCCACGCCGTTCACCAGCATGCGCACCTGCACACCGCTCGCGCGAACCAATCCTTGTTCCTCGAGCGATGCCTGCCGCTTCCAGTGCATCACCATGCCCGCCTGCGAAAGCGTAAAGGCCATGAATGCACCGATGGCAAACAGCGGGATCAGCCGGTCCGTCACTCCGCGAAAGAAGATCAGCAGCGCTGCCGAAAGCACCACCAGTACGTAAATGCCCCAGGAATAGAGCAGCCTTCGCCCGCGGAGCGTAAAAACGTGCGGCAGATAATTGTCACTGGCAATGGCGCGCGTAAGGCGCGGAAAATCCGCGAACGAAGTGTTCGCCGAGAGCGCCAGCACCACCAGCACCGAGCCGATCGTCAGGTAATAGAACCACCCGCGGCCCATCACGGCGCGCGTCAGCATAGAGAGCACGCTTTCGTACCCGGCCGTCCCCGGCTCTGTGGCGGCAATGCCGTAGGCGCGGCACAGATACGCAATGCCCAGCAGGAGAATGGCCAGCAGAGCGATGATGATGGTCAACGTCGTCTTGGCATTTTTGCGCGTGGGCTCGCGGAAGGCCATCACGCCGTTGCTCACCGCTTCCACGCCGGTCATCGCCGTGCAGCCCGAGGAGAAAACCTTGAGCAGCAGCCACGCGCTCACCGCGGCCGTAGCCGGCGGAATCGCCGGCAGCGCCGTGACTGGATGCGGATGGCCGCCGGTCGCGAACGTCTGCCACACGCCCGCGCCAATGACCACCAGCAGCGTGCCGGTGAAAAAGTACGTGGGGATCATGAACGCCACGCCCGTGTCGTGCACGCCGCGCATGTTGACGAGCGTAAGAATGGCCAGCACGAGCAGGCACAGCCCCAGCGTGTGCGGCTGAAGCGCAGGCACGGCGGAGATGAGCGCGCCCACTCCCGCCGAGATTCCGACTGCCGCGTTCAGAATGTAGTCGATCATCAGCGCCGAGGCCGCCAGCAGCCCCGCGCCGTGGCCCAGGTTCTCGCTGGCCACGGTGTACGAACCGCCGCCTCGCGGATACGCTTCGATCGTCTGCCGGTAGCTGAAAAAGACGATGATCAGCAGCGCGACAATCGCCGCACTGATCGGCACGATGTACCTTACGCCCAGCAGGCTAAGCGGAATGAGCAGCGTGAGCGCAGCCTCAGGCCCGTACGCGGCAGAGCTTAGCGCGTCAAGGCCAAAGACCGGAATGCCCGCGATTGGGCCAATGTGCTCGGCGCGCTCTTCGCTGGTAGCAAGCGGCCGGCCGAAGAGCAGGTTAAAAAATTGCGTGAAAGCCATGCAGTCGTATCCGGCGGCTCAGGATGGCAAAGAATTTGCCGCCGAAGCCAGTGTATAGGCGTCAGGTGACACGTCGTCAGGCCCGCCTATCGGGCCGGCCAATCAGATCTTCTAATCAGGGGCACTTCACGGCGCGCTCGGCAGCTTGCAGCAGTCGCCTGCAGCGGGAGCATCGTTCGCCCCGGCATCGAGCACCACCTTCCAGGTGCCGTCGGGCTGCTTGCGCCAC
>JASIJW010000051.1:0-3353 GCA_030050035.1 Acidobacteriaceae bacterium
CATAGAGGGTTTGCAGGCCGAGGAATTGCAAGTTGCGATCACGTTCCGGCTTCAGCGCCGCAGCCAGGCGCGACAGATCGTAGTTGCCCAGTTCCTTATCGAGGATTTCGAGACCGATGGCTTTGCGAATGAACTCCGGGAAATACTCCTCATAACGCAGCTCGCTGTGGCGCTGTGATGTGGAAACGGCGGCCGGAAGGACAAACGACAGTGCCTCTTCGCGCAGGTTGTCGAGCAGCAGCCGAGCGCTTACGTAAGCGTAATTCGGCTCCTGCTCAACGAGCGAACGGGCTGCCATGGTTTGCGCCAGGCCGATTTCGTGCAATTGGATGCCATCGTACAAATTGCGCCGCACCTCGGCCATTACCGCGTCAGCGGAAACTCCATCCAGACCTTCGCAAGCGGCGGCGATGTCCTTGAGCATCCGGCTCTCGTCGAATGGCTCGGTGCTGCCATCCTTCAGGCGCACATGCAGGCGCGGCTGCGTCGGCGCCGGTTCCTGCACTTCGCGCTTGCGGCGCTCTTGCGCGCGCTCTTCGCGATATAGCACATAAGCGCGCGCCACCTTGTGTTCGCCACTGCGCATCAGCGCCAATTCCACCTGGTCCTGAATGTCCTCGATGTGGATGGCCCGCGCGGCATTGGCGCGCCGGCTCAGGGACTCGACAATCTGCTGCGTCAGCGACTCTACGGCTTCATGGATCCGCCGCGATGCGGTCGCAGTTGTGCCTTCGACAGCGATAAAAGCCTTGGTGATGGCCGCTGAAATCTTGCCGGGATCAAACCCCGAAAATGTGCCATTGCGCCGGATGACCTGAAGCTCAGGGATCGAGGACGCAGGCGAGGCTGCGAACGGACCCATCGGCGGAGGAGTCGTGAGTGAGTCAATGAGCAGATCAGGGCTGTGCGACGTAAAGGTGGCCACGGAATTCTCCTTGTGGCCTCAGAAGTGAGCGGGCGGGGGAACAGGGGGTGCCGCAATAAAGGACACGCCACCGTCACCTCGCCTCCCCTCGGAGGCGTCAGCGAAATAGGTTCGCGGCAGGTCTTCGGGCTTGCAGGCTGCCTACTGGTTCGGCTTCCCGGCTGTTTCAGGCCAGTGCCATCGTGAGCGTTCGTTCCTGCTTACCGCTGCGGGGCAGCTCCGGATTTGCACCGGATTCCCTTTTCACCTCTGTTTGGGGAAACAGAGACACCGTGAAACATCTGATGACTATATATGGGGTTCGGTTGCTAATCAAGCCCAATATTGTGGATAACGATTGCAAACTCTTCATGGGAGAATGAATAGCGAATCATCCGGCATGGAGTTTCGGACACGTTGGCCAGGCTGATGATTCTGGCCTAAAAAACCGCTTCGCCCAGCCTAAAAAGCGCCTATCATGGTCCTCAACGCGCGGAGGCACCGTGACCGCGCAATCTGCTTAGTTTTCCCTGGAGCGGCGAATGGGCCCGGGAACATTCCCTGAGGCAGGCTCACAGATCAGGCGCAGGATAGACGGCGTGCTTGGCGAGGTGGAAGCGGCGCAGCCGGCAGCCGATCTGGTTTCTGTCCGCTGGCCTTCGGTTCCGGGAGCCTGGCGGCGGGAAGACTGCACGCTTGCCGAGTTCGGTCGCCACTGGGAGCTGACCGGTGCGCACGTGGCTCCGCCGCGTCCTGCGCACTTGGCACTCGTTTTCATTGCGGGGGCGGTGCTCGCGTTTTTCGTAGCTGTTGTGGTTCACGGCGACCGCGTCGATAACCGCTACCAGCTCGACGACGCTCCAGTCGCGTCGGATGAGAATCCCGTCCCGCTCAACAACGCCCAGGCGCTATACGGGAAGTACGGGCTTACGGCTGCGCTGCGCTGCGCTGCCGGCGCAGACGAATACATTCGCTCGGTGACGCAACACAGATTCCATTGGGAAGACGAAGGCAATGGACTTGTACCACGATTTTCGGGATTCAGCTCTCGGTTAATCGATACCGGCGTGCTTACGCTGAGTTCTGACAAAGTTCGCGTCTCGAACGGCTTCGGCGTGTCTAATCCCATGCGGGTGTATTGCAATTACGACACGCAGACCGGCGAAGTCATCTCCTACGCCTCGCAATGACCTCGAATTGGGGTGATGTTTTTCCAATACTCCAAACGCGAAAATCCTGGTACAAATTGCGCGCGCTTGCACGGGCGCTTTTGTCGTCCCACTTGCGGGCAAGAGCGTCTATTATGCTGGACAGCAGTTTTCCACGAAGGGATCGGGGAGATTTCGCCATGAAGATTCGCCTTGTTTCGGCATTCGCGCTCGGTTTCGCGATATGTTTTGCGCCAAATTTTGTGCTGAGCACCGCAGCGCAGGATACGCCGGCTGCACCTCAGCAGAATCAAAATGCCGGCTCAGGCGGCGGAGGCTGGGGGCAACGCGGCGGCCGCGGAATGGGAATGGGGATGAACCGCGGCGTGCAGGGCACGGTTACAGAAGTTGCGGCTGACCATTACACGGTAAAGACATTCACGGGCGAGACGTACACCATCCACTACAGCGCCAACACGCGCATGATGAAGCAACAGGCGGGAATGCGCGGCGGACGCGGGCAGGGCGGCAACGGCGAAGGCGGCGGACAGGGATGGAGGGGCGGCAATCCTCCGGAGCAGATCAAGGCCTCTGACATTAAGGTGGGCGACGCCATCGCCGCCATGGGCGACGTGGATGCGAATGCCAAGTCCGTTGGCGCTATGGCTGTGGTTCTGATGGACCCGGAGCGGGCCAAGCAGATGGAGCAGATGGCGGCCGATTACGGCAAGACATGGCTGATGGGCAAGGTCACGGCCATCGACGGGGTCAAGGTGACCCTGACCGGCGGCCCGGACAATGCACAGCACAGCTTTGTGGCCGACGAGAACACGACCTTCCGCAAACGGCGCGATCCGATCACGCTCGGGGATATCCAGGTGGGCGATATGGTGCGAGCCGATGGTGCGGTAAAGAATGGTGCCTTTACGGCGACTGCAGTCGCCGTTATGGGCGGACAGGGCGAGACTCGGATGCCGCGTGAGGGTCAGGCGCCGTCCGAAAACCCGCCGGCGCCGCAATAAGGCGCTCGTTGCGTCCGGGTCCCGGGACCCGATGTCCGGCATTTGTTCTTCAGGGGCCACAAAGGCCCCTGTTCCTTTCTATCGCCAACCTCCATCATCCCGCTGCGCTACCCTCCATCTTTACGTTTGTCACGTCTCCCTAAATCATTGCGAGTGAGTAGCTAGCGACACGAGTCCTCCACACGACGGGGACAAACCGTGTGTCACTTGCCAATACAGGAATGCCGTTTGGTACAACTCTCCAAACTCGGGAGAGTCCTGTCCGGAGGCGTTCCGGGT
>JASIJW010000419.1:0-7612 GCA_030050035.1 Acidobacteriaceae bacterium
CCGAATCTGGGCCCGCACCTGCAGCCGAACCTGTTCCACGCCGCGCGCCTCGCCCAGAAACTCTCCGCAGCGGTACACCGGCTCACCGCGCAGCCATGTCTCGCGCACGCGGCCGCACAGCTTCGCGCCCAAATACGGAGAAAGCCTGTGCCGGAAGTGCAGGTCGCTCTCCGCGACCGTCCATTCCGCCTCCGGATCAAAGACGGCAAAATCCGCATCTGCGCCCGGCTCGATCACGCCCTTGCGCCCGGCGAGTCCGGCCAGCCGCGCCGGCGCAGCCGCCATCCACTCGCCTACGCGCTCTATCCTCATCCCGCGCTCACGCATCGCCGTCCACACCACCGGCAGCGCCAGTCCCAGGCTCGCAATCCCGCCCCACGCCCGGTCCCATCTGCCCTCATCGCGCCGCTTCATCGCCGGCGGGCAGGGCGAGTGGTCTGTAGTCACCATATCGATCAGCCCCTCCTTGAGTGCCTTCCATAGTTGCTCGCGGTTCTCCGCGCTGCGAATCGGCGGTGCGCATTTAAACTCGGTCGCGCCATCCGCAATCGCCTCTGCAGCGAACCAAAGATAATGCGCGCAAGTCTCAACCGTCACCGGCACGCCACGCCCGCGCGCCTCAGCCAGCATCGGCAATGCCCGCGCGGTCGCCAGATGCACAATGTGCACTGGCATCTCGAACTCCTCGGCCAGTCGCAACAGCAGCGCGATCGCCTCAATCTCCGCCTCATCCGGCCGCGAGGCCAGGTACGTCGCGTATCTCCGCCAATCGGCCCCACGCGCGTTCAGCGTCTGGGTCGCGGCTTCCACCGGCCCGGCAACCTCAGCGTGAGCCAACAGCGGCAATCCAGTTCCGCGAAGTTTCTCCAAGGCTGTGCGCAGCTCCGTCTCGTCCACCCACGCAAACCCGTCGATCCCCGAGTGAATCAGGAAGCACTTAAATCCGGCCACGCCCGCGCACGCAAGCTCCGGTAGCGCCTCAGCATTGCCGCGCACTACCCCGCCCCACGCTGCCCAATCCACCCACGCTTTGCTCGCAGCCGCGCGCCGTTTCGCCTCCAGCGCCGCTACATCGATCGTCTCCGGCACGCAATTGAGCGGCATATCCACGAGCGTCGTCACTCCGCCCGCCGCAGCCGCGCGGGTCGCCGTATGAAAACCCTCCCACTCCGTCCGTCCCGGGTCCTCCAGTCTCGGATCCCCCGGTCTTGGATCATTGATGTGCACGTGCGAGTCCACCAGCCCCGGTAGCACCACCGCATCGCCAAAGTCCACGCAATCGTCCGGCGCGTCCTGCCACGCGCGCACCGCACCGATCCGGCCGTCTTCGATCCAGACGCACGCCGGCCCTAGACCCTGCGCCGTGAGCACACGCCTGCTGCGGATTCCATGGATCGACTGAGGCATAGCGTCTACTTTCGCCCGCCGCCCGCCTCCAGATCAAGCAAGAAGATCGAGCAATTCCCGCGCCCTACCGGGTATCCTGAAGAGGAACTACCGAAATTCACCCGAAGGAAAAGCAATGGCGGAGATAGCTGTGGAGGCCAATGAGGCTCCGGCGCAGTTGCCGAATGTGCGCGTAGCCGTGCTCGGCGCGGGAAAGATGGGCGGCATCCTGCTGCAGGCGTTCCTGAAGCAAAACCTGTTTGCGCCCTCGCAAATCTGCGCGACCGTAGCCCATGAGGAGCGCGCCGTGGCGCTCAGCACGCAGTGGGGCGTGGAAGTGACCACCAACAATGTCGAGGCAGTCCGTAACGCGGACCTGATCCTCATCGGCGTCAAGCCCTTCCAGGTGCCGGATCTCGTAAAGATCATCAAGCCCGCTCTCAAGAAGACCGCCACCATTGTCTCCTTCGCCGCGTCCGTCAAAACCCGCACCATTGAGGAGACCGCAGGCCTCGAGATCGGCGTCATCCGCGCCATGCCCAACACGCCCTCGGCGCTCGGCGCCGGCGTGGCCGCGCTCTGTCGCGGCCGCTTCGTCTCGGACGCGCAAATGGAGTTGGCCCAGCGCATGTTTGAAACTGTTGGCCGCACCGTCATCGTCGACGAAAAGCACATGGACGCCGTAACCGGCCTGTCCGGCTCCGGCCCAGCCTACGTCTACATCATCATCGAGGCCCTTGCCGAAGCAGGCGTTAAAGTTGGCCTGCCGCGTGATGTAGCCACTCAGCTCGCCGCGCAAACCGCCTTCGGCGCGTCAAAAATGGTCCTCGAAACCGGCTATCACCCTGCCCTGCTCAAGGATGCCGTGACCACCCCAGCCGGCTGCACCATCGACGGCATTCTTGAACTCGAAGAAGGCGGCCTGCGCGTCACCCTCATCAAAGCCGTCATGCGCGCCACGGAGCGCGCGCGGCAGCTTGCGGCGGGATGAAGAGCAGTTCACAGTTCGCAGCCTCCGGTTTGCACTCACCCAGGTTCACAACGAACTGTGACCAGCGAACTGTGAACTCTCAAAAAGACGCTGAAGACACCACCGAAATCGCACCCACTCTCTCCCCCGAGCCCGCAGGCCGACGCATCCAGCAGCTCTCCAACCGCCGGCCTGCGTGGCTCCCGGCCTATATCCCCGAACTCCAGGGCCTGCGCGGCATCGCCGTGCTGGCCGTTCTCTTCTACCACTGCCATCCGCGCCTTCAGGGCACGTGGTTCTACGGCGCGTCGCTCTGGGGCTGGGTGGGCGTCAACCTCTTCTTTGTCCTCTCCGGTTTCCTCATCACCTCAATCCTGCTCGAATCCCGCAACAAGCCCCGCTACTTCCGCAACTTCTATGGCCGCCGCGTGCTGCGCATCTGGCCGGTCTACGTGCTGCTGCTCGCCGTCGTCTACCTTGAGGCGCCCTGGTTCATAGGCCCCGGCATCGGTCAGGCCATCCGCACCGCGCCGTGGTGGGCCTACATCTTCTTCCTCCAGAACCTTTTTCACCTGACGGTGCCACCGGCTCTCGGACCCACATGGTCGCTCGCCATCGAGGAGCAGTATTACTTTCTCTGGGCGCCGTTGGTGCGCCTGCTCGGGCGCCCCCAGCGCCCTTGGATGCTCGCATCCCTGCTTGCGTCCGTCATCGTCCTCTCGCCCGTCATCCGCCACGAGCACTACCACTGGCTCACGCCCACCCACACGCTCATGCATCTGGATGGGATCGCCTGGGGCAGCCTGCTGGCTCTCGGCCTGCACACGCTCCGCCTCAGCCGCCGCACCTGGCTGTGGCTGGGCCTCGCTGGACTTGCAGCCGGACTCACGGCCACCGCCACGATCGCCGGTGGCACGGCCTTTCTCGATTCAGCTCTCGCCATCGCCTTTGCCGGCGCGATGCTTGCCTCCATTGCCGGCACCGGCGCACGCACGCCGGTGAACGCCGCGCTAGCCCGCGGGCCGCTGGCTTTTTACGGCCGCATCAGCTACGGCCTTTACATGATCCACATCAGCGTCTTCATCTTCTTCGGCTGGTTCGATCTCCGAATGGACCGCTACGGCATCCCCGGCAATCTCGCCGTCGTCGCCTTCCGCCTGCTCGCCGCAACCGCCGCAGCCACGGTGCTCTGGTACGGCTTCGAATCGCAAATGCTCAAGCTGAAGCGTTATTTCTGACCAGGTCAGCGAGCCAATCAATTAGCAAGCCAGCAGACCAATCACAGTTTTGTCATCCTGAACGAATTCGCGAAGCGAAGGAGTGAAGGATCTGCGGTTGCTTTTTTCCCGCTCCCCAAGAAATTCCCCGTGCCCCATCCTTTCGCCGTTTTGTGGCGAAAGGATGGGACGCAACACAACACGCTCGAACCCCGCCGCCAGCGCAGTAAACACTTTGAGCCACACCGATGGTCCTCGCACCGCGTCACTCTCTCCGCCATGCGACAATCCAGAACGATGGCAAGTGGACGCAAACCGGTGATTGTGCGCAAGTTCTCGCGGGACTGGACCGCGGGCTACGCCGGACCCAGCCTCAGCCAGAACGCCGCCGAGCTTGAGATCCTCGATCCCACCGGCAAGGTGCTGCGTATCGGCTGGGAGCAGGTTAAATGGGTCTGCTACGTGCGCGACCTGCCCGGCCCAACCGCCGATCAGGCCAACCCCGAGCGCCTGCTGCACAAAAAATTCTCCGTGCGCCCACGCACCGCAGGCCTGTGGCTCCACATGACGCTGACCGACGGCGACGAGTTGGAAGGCCTGGCCGCCAACGATCTCTCTCTGGTTGCCGGCGCCGGCCTGCTCCTCACGCCGCCCGACACGCGCTCCAACACGCAGCGCATCTTCATCCCGCGCCAGTCTATTCAGACCCTCGAGGTCGTAAGCCTCATCGGCGCCACGCGCCGCGGCGCACGCCCCAAACCAGAGCAGCCGGAACAGCCCGAGCTCTTTGGAACCGCCGATACCGAGCCTGGCCGCCCCTAGATCTCCGCGCGGCAGATCAGTTTTGACTGGAGTTTTACCTAGAGTTTTGTCTGGAGTTTTGTCTGGAGTTCCGCCCAGCCAGTTGGATTCGAAGCTGTGAAGGGTACGGGCTTTAGCCCGACGTTAAACACCCCAAAATTGGACGGGCTTTAGCCCGTGAGGGAGTGCGCATTCAAACCGGCCTGATACCGGCATTTTTGGAGTCGCTTACGGAATCCGCCGGTCACTGCTGTCCGTATCCGTGGTCAACGCGCTCAGCGGCACCAGCATGTCTTCCTTGCGCATCACCAGGTTGGTGGCGTTCAGCGTGGCTAGCTCAAAGCCGTGGCCGTGCGTGATGGCGTCCGTAGGGCAGGCCTCGACGCAATAACCGCAGAAGATGCAGCGGTTGTAGTCGATGTTGTAAACCTTGGCATAGCGCTCGGAGGACGAGATGCGCTTCTCTTCAGTGTTCTCCGCGGCCTCAATGTAAATGCAGTTGGCCGGGCAGACTGCCGCGCACAGGTAGCAGGCCACGCACTTTTCCAGGCCGTTTTCATCGCGCTGCAGCACGTGCGCGCCGCGAAACCGCTGCTCGAACACCGCTCCGCGCAATGGGCCCGGTCCGTCAGGGTAATTTTCTACCTCGGTGGGCTGCACCATCTCGCGCAGGGTGATGCTCATTCCCTTGGCGATGCCCGCAACGTTGCGCACAATCGACATGACACCAGTATACGATGTGGTACGGGAGGAAATCCGATGCGCATGCGCGCTCTCTCAACGCATTTCATCGCCTCAATGCTTTTCCTCGCACCAATTCTCGTGCGGCCCGCATGGACGCAGGCTGCGCCCAGAAATCCGCTAAGCGGCCAGCCGCAGATGCCCATGGGCGGCAAAGGCTCGCAGCCCACCAGCAACATCACCGCGCAGGTTCCGGGCCCGTTCACCATTACTTATGAAGGCAAATCCGCCGAGTGGACTCCGCAAAAGCTTGATGCGCTGCCGCAGACAACCATTACGGTCTTTAACGCCCACGCCAACGCCAACCAGACCTACACCGGCGTGCCGCTTGTCGATCTGCTCGCAAAACTGGGCGTGCCCGACAAGCCCCGAGGCAAGGACCTGCGCCTCTACATCGTCGCCGAAGGGTCCGACGGCTACAAAGTGGTGTACTCGATCGGCGAAGTGTGCCCTGATCTTCACGACGGAACCGTGATCGTCGCCGACAAGCTCGCAGGCCAGCCGATTGGGCAAGCCGGCCCGCTGCAACTCGTAGCTACGGGAGAAAAACACCCGGCGCGCTGGGTGCGCAACTTGGTTGCCATTCACGTGCGCATGGCCGAGTAGCCGCTAACGCGGCTCCTCCTTGTGTTCCGGTTCTTCCGGCCGCTGCGGTGCAGGCTTGTGTTCTTGCGGCGCAGCGTGACTCGGTTCAGCCGGGCGTTGCGGCTCAGGCCGCGCTTCAGGTTGTGGCTGAGATTCGGGGCGCGGCTCTGTCCGCGAAGGCTCTTCCCGATTGGTCTCTGGGCGCGCAGGCTCGCCGCGATTGGGCGCGGCCTCAGGCCGGGCAGGAGCGCGCTCATTCGTCTGCGGATACTCGTTCTGGTGCGATTGCGTGGGCGGCTGACTCATGCGGTTCTGTTCCGGCCGGTTCTGCCCAGTCCTGTTCTGCTCAGACCGCATCTGCTGCTCAGGCCGGTTTGGCTGTTCCTGCGGACGATTGCCCTGCTGCGTATAGCGCGCGTTCTCCGCTGCCGGCCTCGCCGCCATCGGCAGATTGCGCACCGGCGTCACAGCCGGGCGCACATGCACGGCACGCACCGGCTGCGTATAAACCGCCTGCGCCGGCCTGCCACGATTTACCGCATAAAAGTTTGCGTGATTGCTGCGCGCCTGCTGCGCAATTTCGAGTTGCGTAGACATGGGCCCCGCATGCGCCTCGCGCAGCGCGGCCAGCTCTGCCATTTGCGGCCGCACCTGGATACCGCCGTGGCCGCCGTTAAAACTCACCCGCGAAGTGTGATTTTCCACCAAGCGGTAGTTGTACACGTTGCGAATCATCGTCACATTCACGTTGTTCACCGTGCGGTTGTAATTGAAGACGTTGCCGCGCCAGTAGCCGCCCTGGTAGCCATAGCCCGTATACCCGAAGCCATAGTTGATGCCGCCATAGAAACCCACGTGCGGTCCCCAGTAGCCGTGGTAAAAGACGTAGCGGTTGTTCGCATAGGCCCAGTACCCCGGCGTCCACAGCGCTCCCTGGTACGGCGCCTGCACCCACGCGCCCGGAACCCAGTAATAACCAGTCGGCGCGTAGCTCCAGTAGCCGGGCGTCCACAGGTAGCCATCGCCGGGGCACGGCGGCTGGTCGTAATCGGGCAGCGGCGGCGGGGGCTGCTGCGCAGTCTCATCCGGCTCGATGCCATATTGCGATTCGTCGGCCGTGTCATCCTCTGGCGCCACATTCTGGTCATATCCCGTAGTAGGAGCGCTCTGTTCGTAATCCTGCGACGATTGAGAGCCGGTCCCTTCCGCAGCGACAGACACCAGGTTGGCCGCCGCCGGGTCTCCGGAATTCTGCTCCTGCGATTCATTCTGTGCGTTCTGCTGCTGGTTGCTGTGGCAACCGGCAACTGCAATAGCCGCTGTCAGGCACAACAATCCCAATAAATTGAAGCGTGGAAATAAGCACATTTCGATCTCCTGAAAAATTGGATGCCGCGTCCCGAAGCGTGGTCGTCCAGAGGTGTGCCAGCAGCCCCATATACTTGAACCCATGCAGCCCGTCAGTGTCGTGATAACTGTGCTCAATGAGGCGCAGGATATTGGCCGCGTTGTGCCCAGCTTGCTCGCGCAGGAGCCTCCGCCAGCGGAGGTAGTTGTAGTGGATGGCGGCTCGACTGACGGCACCTGGGAGTGGCTCGTCTCGGCGCAGATCCGCGACAGCCGGCTGCGCGCCATCCGCGACGAGACTTGCAGTCTTAAGTTCTCTGCCGGCCCTGTTTCGCGCGGGCGCAACGTGGCCATTGCCGCCGCAGCGCAGCAGATCATCGCCTGCGCCGATGCCGGCTGCACCTATGCGCCCGACTGGCTCCGCAACCTGACCGCGCCGATTGTGGCAGGCAGCGCCGAGTACGCGCTGGGAGGCTCGTGCATCGACGCCAAAGGCGCAACAGTCTGGGACATCGCCTCTGCGCCCTTCTTCAGCATCAAGCTCTCGCCTGACGAGCCGACCAAA
>JASIJW010000420.1:0-5935 GCA_030050035.1 Acidobacteriaceae bacterium
CCAACTGCCGTGACGACCCGAGACACGTCAATACCCGATCCTGTCCACGAACCATATCTGCTTCATACGGGCGTGCAATCGCGTTCAATTTCTTTTGAAAACCCGACCGGCGCGCCGGGCCAGGGAGGCAAAGCCGCCAGTAAGCTTGGGGTCGGCCGCAAGGGGTCCCCTTGCCGCACGATCCAGCCCGGCGAGACCGTCGGACTTTGCGATATCGAAGGGCCCGGCATGATCCGTCACTACTGGATGACTACCAGCAACGTACACAATTCGCTCCGCGCCATTGTGGTGCGAGCTTACTGGGAGGGGCAGGCTCACCCCAGCATCGAATGTCCGTTGGGCGATTTCATGGGCTTTGCTCATGGAAAGTGCACGCCTTATCAATCGGCTGTTCACTCCGTTTCCGTGTCCAGGGGAGTGAATCTCTGGCTGCCGATGCCTTTCACGAAGCGCGCCCGGATCACCTTCAGCAACGAAGGTGCTGAGCCAGTCATCCTCTTTTACCAGATCGACTACACGCTGGGAGACAGGCATTCCCATGATGTTGGCCGGCTGCATTGCCTGTTCCGGCGCGAGAACCCGACCACGCTGACGCAGGATTTTGAGCTGCTGCCCCAGCGGCATGGCTCCGGCCGATTTATTGGGTCTGTCGTCGGCGTTCGCCCCTCGACCACTGGGTGGTGGGGCGAAGGCGAAATCAAGATGTATTTCGACGGCGACAAGGATTTTCCCAGTTATTGCGGAACGGGAACCGAGGATTATGCGGGCCAGGGTTGGGGCCTTTCCCCAACGCCTTACCTTTTCAACGGTTGCTCTCTCAGCGACAACAATTTCTATTCTTTTTACCGCTGGTACCTGCCCGATCCCATCTATTGGCGAAAGGAAGCCCGCATCGTAATCCAGCAAATCGGCTATAAGAAGGGGTCTGGGCTGGTCAACCGGTCCGATGACTGGTCTTGCGCCACCTTTTGGTACGAATCGGCTCCGAGCGCACCTCTGCCGCCTATGCCCGATGTAGCCGCGCGCACCGCCGATCTCTATGTGCCCGCAGCACCAAATGCAGACGCGCCTCCAAAGACAAACGACGCGGTCCATTAATCGCGCGCAAAGTGCAGCGGCATATTGGACCGGATCGCCCTGCCCGGGAACCGCAGCGCCGTGCCCTGCGTAATTACCACCATGCAGGGCGTGGCTACATTAAGCTGGTCCAAGATCGGAATTGGGATCGGAACCATCGGGAGCTGGGGCCTAGGGACCACCTGCGGCTTCGTGCCCGACCGGCGCAAGGCGCGGGATGCCGGCGCGCAACCACCGGCCGCGGCAGCTCCGGGGAGGCGCGTGCAAGATCCTGTTCAAGCCTCGTTGCCAGCGTCACCCGAAACCGACGCCGCGCTCCTCGTCCGCCGCTGCCTCGACGGCGACTCCGGTGCCTGGGCCGCAATGGTCCGCACCCACCATAAGCGCGTCTATACTCTCTGTTACCGCTTTACCGGCAACCCCACTGACGCCGAGGACCTCACGCAGGACGTTTTCCTCAAAATCTACTCGAATCTGGCCAGCTTTGACGCCATGCGTGGCAGCCTGCCCGTCTGGATCACCACCATGACGCGCAATCTGCTGGTTGACAATTTCCGCCGCACGCGCAACCAGCGCGTGACCGGCTCGCTCGACGAGGGATGGGATGGAGCTGAGGAACTGCGGCCGGTTGATCGCCTCATGGCCGCCGGCCCATCGCCTCATGACCACGCCGTCCGCCGCGAGCTCGAAAAAATGGTGCAACAGGCGCTGGCGCAGGTCTCGGTCGAGCTGCGCGAAGCCGTAATCTTGCGCGATCTGCAGGACCTTGATTACAAAGAAATCGCGCAGGTCCTGAATATTCCCGAGGGCACCGTGAAATCGCGCATCAGCCGAGGCCGGGCGGAACTCGCGCGCCTCCTCGAACGTAATCAACGAGAGGTGATGTAACCATGGCCGAGCGTACACACATTCCCAGCTCTCCGGCCTGCGGGCACTGGGAAACGCTGCTGGCCGACGCGCTGGACGGCCTGCTCGCTCCCGCCGACGAGGTCACCTTCCGGGAGCATATGGCAGGCTGCCCCGCCTGCACGGCCCTTTACGAAGGAGCCCGCCGCGGACGCCAGTGGCTGGAGTTTCTTTCGCCGGAACCGGAGATTCCCGAAGGTCTGGTAGAGCGGATCCTGGCCCAGACCGGCGCCCACGCCGGTAGCCAGACCGGACCCGGCAAAACATTGCACGGAGCGCTGGCGCCCGCCGGACCGCTGGCCGTCGCAGGGGGTGGGGTTGCCGTCCTCACGCCGGCCTGGCAGCGTCCGGGGTTCATGGGATTTGTCCGCCGCTTCGCTGAGCCGCGCCTCATGATGACTGCGGCCATGGCTTTCTTTTCACTGGCCCTCACGCTGAACCTCACCGGCGTCCGCCTGAGCCAGATCCGGCTGTCCGGCCTGCGCCCGACCGCAGTTCGTTCCTTCATGGAGCGGCGCATCGCCATGGCCTCGGTGCCGATCAGCCGGTATTACGATCACCTGCGCTTCGTTTACGAATTACAGTCACGGTTGCGCGAGCTGCAGGGCGAAGACGAAGAGCGCCAACCCCAAATTAACCCTCAGACCAATCCCCAGTCCGCCACGCCCGCCACGCCCGGAGAATCGGAAAGAAACAAGAAGGACGGCGGTTCACACCTGGACCCTCGGCAGCAGCCGGCCGAGCCGGCGCAGGCCAATGAGGATAAGTTCGGCGAGTATCTGGAAACATCTTGGGTCGGCAGAGAGCACGCAGGAACTCCGGCCCGCGCATTCCGGCAGCTCCAGAACAGAAAAGCGGTAAAACATGAAGGGAGCAAACAATGGATTGCGTTAACCACCCGGGCGTGAGTGTTTCCGCCTATTGCCAGAACTGCGGAAAGCCGTTGTGCGCGGCGTGCATGCGCCGTGGCCCGGCCGGGCAGATCCTGTGCGAGCCTTGCTATGCAGCATGGCAAAGCGCGCAGCAGACGCCCTTCGTGCCGCCGCCAGGCGCAATCTCCACCAGCATTCCCAACCCCGGCACCGCAGCCGTGCTCGGAATCATTCCCGGCGTCGGCGCCATGTACAACGGTCAGTTCTTCAAAGGATTCATTCACGTCATTATCTTCGCCATCCTGGTTAGCATCAGCGGCCGCTTCCCAATCTTCATCATGCTGATCTTCGCCTGGGTCATCTACCAGTCATTTGAAGCGCACCAGACCGCCAATGCGCGCCGCGCCGGCCTGCCGCTGCCCGATCCTCTCGGTTTGAATGAGCTCGGCAACTGGTTCCACACCGCTTTCCAGAACGATTACCGCCGTCCGCACACGCCTCCGCCGCCCTACACGAACCCATATCAGAGCTCAGTCCCCGGTCCGTCTTCGGCTCCATCTTCAGGCCCGGCCGCTTCGTCTCCGTCTGCCTCCGCAGCCGCCGGTCCGTCTGCGGGCGCGTATCAGGCGCCATTTTCCAATCCTTATCAAACTGGCTATCAGCCGCCGCCTTTTGCGGGCGCTCCGCCCGCATCTGGATTTTCGCCCGGCGCTCCGCCCGCATCCGGATTCGTGCCCGGCGTTCCTCCCGCGGCTGGCTTTGCTCCCGGTGCTCCGCCGCCGGCAGCAGGCTACCCGCCCGGATATCCACCCATGCCGCCAGTCCCGCCAGTCCATTGGCGGCGGCGCGAGCCCATAGCCGCCATTGTGCTCATCGCCCTCGGCCTGCTCTTTTTGGCCGGCCAGCTTGACTGGTTCTCCGACCGCATCTTCGAGTTCACCTGGCCGCTGCTGCTTATCGCGCTGGGCGCGTGGCTCGTCGTCCGGCGCATGCAGGATTCCCCGCCGCAGCCCGGCGTCACGCATAACAGGCAGAGCGACGAGAACGCCGGCAACCGGAAGGAGATCCTATGAACCGCTATATCTTCATTCACCGGCTGACGGGCCCGGCTATTCTGGTGCTGCTCGGCGTGGTGGCGCTGCTCAGCCAGGCGCACCTGGCGCGCTTCAGCATCTTCGTCCCGCTGCTGCTCATCCTGCTGGGCGTGCTCAAACTGGCCGAGCGCGCAGCGCTGGCCGAGGATCCAAATATCAATCCATATGGCAATCCATACGGCAACTACGGGCCCGCCGATCCATATGGAACCGGCCCAGCGCAGCAGCCCTACCCACCCAGCGCCGGAACCACTTCCACCGCCATCGTTCCCGCGCACCACAACGGCAGCGACACCGACGAGAACAATCAATGAGCACGACGCCTCCCAATCCGCCCCCCAATCCGCCTGGCTATCCGCCATACGATCCCAAAAACCAGTGGCGCGCCTACCGCGAGCAGCAAAAGGCAGCGTGGCGCGCCCAGCGCGAAGCCTGGAAGGCGCAGCGCCATGCATGGAAGGATCATTACTGGGGCGGCCCGTACGCATCGTCCGTCGTCGGCCCGCTCATCCTCATCGCCATCGGCGTCGTGTGGCTGTTGATCTATACCGGCCACTTCTCGGCCGAGCAGTTCTGGACCTGGTACGCCCACTGGTGGCCGGCGCTCCTGATCCTCGCCGGACTCGCTCTACTCGGCGAATGGGTGCTGGACCTCAGGCGTGATGTGCCGGTGCGGCGCCACGGCCCCGTAGGACTGCTGATTCTGCTGGTCATCCTCGGCCTCAGCGCCTCCACGGTTCACCACTTCGGCGTCCAGAACTGGGACGGCGACAATTCGGACTTCTTCACCATGTTCGGGCAGCAGGAGCACGACATCGACCAGACCGCGCTCGAAGCGCAGATTCCGGCCAATGCCTCGATCGAAATCGACAACCCGCGCGGCGACGTCAGCATTGCGGCCGCCGAGGGCAACAGCGTAAGCGTGCAGCCGCACGAAGTGGCCTACGCGCACTCCGACACTGACGCGCAGAAGATCTTCTCGAGCGAAGCCGCGCACCTCACCGTAAGCGGCAGCGCGATAACGGTGCGCTCCAACGGCGACAACCGCGGCAAAGTAAACCTGACGATAACCGTTCCGGCAACCGCGCACGTCTCGGTGAACGCGGCCCGCGGCGACGTGACGGTGTCAGGCCTCAATTCCGGCGTCAACGTCAACGCCGAGAATGGCGATACGCATCTGAGCGCGATCAACGGTCCGATCGTGGCGCACTTCGACCACAGCCGGCATGATTTCTCCGCGCACCAGGTGAACGGCGACGTAACGGCCGATGGCAACACCAACGACGTCACGCTCTCTGAGATCAAAGGCCGCGTCACCATCAACGGCGAAATCTTCGGCGATGTGCACATCGAAAATGTCTCCGGAGGCGTGAAGATTCACACCTCCATCACCGACCTTGACGTAGCGGCTCTGCCCGGCGACATGACGCTCGACTCAGACGACCTGCACGTCAACGAGGCGACCGGCGCCGTACATGTGAGCACCCACGCCAAGGACGTTGACCTGAATCAGATCTACGGCGACACGGCAGTGCAGGACCGCGATGGAACCATCTCCATCGAGCCCGCAGGCGCCTACGCCATTGACGCGCGCAACAACAAGGGCGATGTAGAAATCACGCTGCCGCCGAATGGCGCCGGGAACGTCGATGGCCGCACGCACAACGGCGACGTGGTAACGGACTTCGCTCTGAGCGTGACCGGCGACCAGGACAAGGTCGTAACCGGCAAAATCGGCGCTGGCGGCCCGCGCATCGATCTCAGCGCCGAAAACGGCGATCTGCATCTTAAGAAGGGACCAGGCTTTCCGCCCACCCCGCCCGCCGCCGAATCCGAGGTAACCACGCCAACCGCCGGTCACGCCCGCCACTTGAAGTCGAAGGAGACTCTGCCCGCCCAGCCGGTAACGCAGTAGATCGCATATGAGCTGACTGGGCTTAGCCAGGGTCCGACGATGCAGCTTGGAACGCAATGCGAAACTTGGCC
>JASIJW010000421.1:0-4821 GCA_030050035.1 Acidobacteriaceae bacterium
TCCGCGTGCTCTTTGAAGGCGAAGAAGAAGTCGGAGGGGAGGGAATTGCCGCCTACGTAGCCTCGAAACCCGCGGACCTGAAGGCCGATTTCGCCCTCGTCTGCGACACCGAGCTCTTCGCTCCCGGCCTGCCCACCCTCTGCGTCGGCCTGCGCGGCATGATCTACACCGAGCTCGAGGTCCGCGGCGCAAAAACCGATCTTCATTCCGGCATGTACGGCGGCGCCGCGCCTAATCCATTCGTCGCCCTCGCGCAGATCATCGCCAAACTCAAGGACGAAAACGGCCGCATCCTCATCCCCGGCTTCTATGACGAAATCATCCCTCCCAGCCAGCAGGAGCTGAATGCATGGCGCAGCCTGCCCTTCGACGAAGAGGAGTACCGCAAAACTGAGGTCGGCTCGCGCCAGCTCGTCGGCGAGCATGGCTACAGCGTCCTAGAGCGCACCTGGGCCCGGCCCACGCTCGACGTCCACGGCATTCCCGGCGGCTTTACCGGCACCGGCGCAAAGACAGTTATCCCCGCCAGGGCGACGGCCAAAATCTCCATGCGCCTTGTCCCCGCCATGACCCCGCAAAAGGCCTTCGCTCTGTACAAGACCTACGTGGAAAAGATCGCTCCCGCCGGCGTCGACGTTGCAGTGCGCCTCATCCACTCCGGCGATCCCTGCCTCATCCCCGTCGACAATCGCTTCATCCAGGCAGCCACACGCGCGCTTCACGAGGTCTGGGGCCGCGACACCGTCTTCATCCGCTCCGGAGGCTCCATCCCCATCGTCGGCGACTTCGATCGCCATCTGGGCCTGCCCAGCGTAATGATGGGCTTTGGACTTCCGGACGACAACCTCCACGCGCCCAACGAAAAATTCAACCTCAAGAACTTCGCCATGGGAATTCAGTCGCTGATCCGCTTCCTTGAAGAGGTAGGAAGCTGAAACCCCGGGTGATCCAGCCCCCGATGAACGAGTCCCAGAAGAACGAGTCCCAGAAGAACGAGTCCCAGAAGAACGAGTCCGGGAAGAACGAGCCCCGGAAGAACGAATCGCCGATGGACAATACCCTTGTCGCCGCATTCGTCCTGGCCGGCGGCCAATCAACCCGCATGGGCAGCGACAAAGCGCTCGTCCCTTTTGCCGGCCAGCCGCTCATCGCCAGCGCTCTGGCCACGCTCCGCGAAGCGGGTCTCGAACACGCCATCGCCGGAGCCCGCGCCTCGCTCGAAAGCTACGCCCCGGTTATCCCCGATCCCGCTTCCGCACCCACTTCAGCTCCCACTTCAGCACAGGGCCCACTCGCCGGCGTCTGTGCGGCCCTGGCTTCTTCAACTGCCCGCTGGTGCGTTTTTATGCCAGTTGACCTTCCCCTGCTTCCCGCAACCTTGCTCCTCTACCTCCTCCGCCACGCGCAGCTAACCGGCGCGCCCGTCACCCTCGCCTCCGTCAACAGCTTTGCCCAAACCTTCCCAGCCGTCATCAACCGCGCTGTTCTCCCGTTGCTCCAGTCGGAGCTCCATGCCGGCCGCAACGGCTGTTTTGCCGCCTTCCGCGCCGCCTCATCCGCGCTTAACCAGCCGCTCTCCATCGTCCCCGCAGAGTTCCTGGTCCAGTCCGGCCACGTCGCCCACCCAGCCGCGCTGCCCCCATTCTGCTGGTTTCTCAACGTCAACACCCCGGGCGATCTCCGCCGCGCCGAAGCGCTCCTGATGCGTCACGGTGCGCGCCGTGGCGCATCGGATTGCGTAAGCTGGAATTAACCCATGGCCGATACGCCCTCCCAACCCGAGCCGCTTGAGCCACCGGTTGCCCCGCCGCTCGCCGCCGAACTCGAGGTCCTCGAGAACGGCAGCAAGAAGGAACCCGAGCCGCCTCATCCCGCGCCTGTGCCGAACGAGGAGCCGCTCATCGTCTTCCGCGATGTCTCCATCGCCTTCGGTGATCATGTCGTGCTCCAGAACGTCAGCTTCTCAGTCAATCGCGGCCAGACCCTCTGCATCCTCGGCCGCAGCGGCGTCGGCAAATCCGTTTCCCTGCGTCTCCTCATGGGCTTCCTCAAGCCCGATTCCGGCTCCATCCGCGTTGCCGGCCAGGAGATCACCGATCTCGACGAAGAAGGTCTGCGCGCTATCCGCAGGCGCGTCACCATGGTCTTCCAGAATGGCGCGCTCTTCGACTCGCTGAGCGTCCGTGAGAACGTCGCCTTCCCGCTGCGTGAGCACGATAACGGGCTCTCTGACGACCAAATCGATCAGCTCGTCGATCGCCTCATCGGCCTCGTCGGCGCTGACGACGTAATCGATGAGCTTCCCGCCAGCCTTTCCACGGGCCGCAAGCGCGCTGTCGCCATCGCCCGCGCGCTCGCCGCGCAGCCAGACGTCGTCCTTTATGACGAGCCCACCACCATGGTTGACCCACTCATCGCGCGCCGCCTTGGCAACCTCATCCAGCAGCTCAAACGCCAGCTTGGCTTTACCAGCATCGTCGTTACCCATGACATGCGTTTTGCCGAGCGGCTTGCCGATTCGGTCCTGTTTCTCGATTCGGGACGCGCCAGCTTCTTCGGCCCATTGGATCGGTTCGTCGCCTCGACCGATCCCGCGATTTCTCAATTCCTTACCCTCGACCGATACGTTCTTCCGCAGGTCTAAAAAAACAGAGCAGGGACATAAAGAATTAATAAAGGAAATGTAAAATTTTTCTTGCTTTTCGGCCAGTCGCTGATTTATTGCTATCAGTCAGATATTTCCAAATAAGCCACAAATCATCAAGAAAGCAATTTTTTCATCAAAAAAGCAATTTTTCGGCTTCCGCGTTCGCTGCTGCCACAAATTGAGTATTTTCCTGTCTTGGACCAACCCGTTAGCGTCTTTCTTTGGCGAGAAAGGTGCCAGCACTGTTGTTTAGCTACTTCAGTAGCACAACTTGGTGCTATGTTTCTCGCGGGGCGAGATGTTAACGCACCTGTGTTCAATCGCTTTGGGGGGAAACTGGCAGGCTATATTTGGCGGACAAATAGCCTGCCAGTAGTAAAAAATCGGCCTGTAAACGCGACGGATGCGTGAGAACCGGGTTGGAAAGAGTCATAGCCCGGTTTCTAGTGCGCATTTCCTCATTCGTTGCGTCGGGAATTCGTCTATTTATTTAAAGCATTCGTCGTAGCAGAAGTGTTGGTTATGAGCCGGCGCAGTAGCGAAGAACTGTGCTTCCGGCCCAGTCAGGGCATTATTTTTCCGGCTGCGATTGCAATTATGCAGATCGGAGAGTGTATCCCTGAGTTGATTGCAACGTTGAGGTCTGCAGGGCGCATGGCGAGTTCGGGGTTCTGGGAACGTATATCTTCATCATTGCAGTCGGCGCGAGAGTGGGATCCGAAGCCCGCCTCCGAGCACGCGCCCACCGGCCGCGGGTCGATGGCGTTGTGGATGTTGGCCGATGCGGTGACGATTGTGGCCGCGGCGGCAGCAGCGGCGCTTTACCGGCTGCACGCGGTTTCTCTTTCTGAAGTGCAGACCTTCTGGACGGGCACGGTCTTCCCCAAGCATCCGCTGGGCATTCCCGCAGCGCTGTTGTGCGGCTTCATGCTGGCGATCCTCACCGCCAGCCGGCGCATGCATCTCTACGAGCCGCTGCGGCTCAGCGGTTTTTTCCGCGAGCAGCGGCTGAGCGCGCAGGCCTGCTTCACCTCCGGTCTTCTGCTCACCGGCGCGCTCTACCTGATGCACGTGCCCGACATGCCGCGCTCGATCGTGCTGGTGACCGTTGCCCTGTCCGCCTTTGCCCTGGGGGCGCGCCGTCTGGTCTACCGCATGCTGCTCTACCGGCGCTTTGCGCGCGGCATCGGCACGCGCAATGTGCTGATCGTGGGCACCGGCCCTGAGGCGCACGCGCTCCGCCATCATCTTGAGAACCTGCGCCACCTGGGCTACGCCTTCAAAGGCTTCATCGAGCTGCCGGGCGGGAGCCTGCAGCCTGGGGCCGCGCACCGCGCCCAGGACGTAGTGGGTACGCTCGAAACCCTCTTCCAGCAGGTGCGCAAGCAGTTTGTCGACGAGATCTTCTTCACCACGCGCTGCGACCGCGAAACCGTGCAGGGGGTGCTCGAGCAGGCGCGCACCCAGGGCGTCGATCTGCGCGTAGTGCCCGATCTCTACGACGGCCTGGCCTGGAACTCGCCGGTCGAATACATCGGCCAGTTCCCCACCATCCCGCTGCACTGCGGCAAGGTGCCGGAGCTGGGCCTGGTCTTCAAGCGCAGCTTCGACATGCTGTTCTCTCTCCTGGTGCTGGTCGGGCTGGCGCCGGTGGTGGCGGCCATCGCCGTGGCCGTCAAGCTGGACTCGCCCGGCCCGGTGTTCTACAGCTCGGAGCGGATCGGCAAAAAAGGCCGCGTCTTCCGCTGCACCAAATTCCGCACCATGGTGGCCGACGCCGAGCAGCTGAAGGATGAGCTGCTGCACATGAACGAGCGCGATGGCGTGCTGTTTAAGGTCTCCAACGACCCGCGCATCACCCGCCTGGGCCGTTTCCTGCGCAAGTACTCGCTCGACGAGCTGCCGCAGTTCTGGAACGTGCTCAAGGGCGAGATGAGCATCGTGGGCCCAAGGCCGCCCTTGGCCAGCGAAGTGAAGGAGTACAAGCTGAGTCACCTGCGCCGCCTGGACGTAACCCCGGGCATTACCGGCCTGTGGCAGGTGCAGGGCCGCCAGGACCCCTCGTTCGCCAGCTACGTCTCGCTCGACGTCACCTACATCGACAACTGGAGCGTCTGGCTCGACTTCCAGATCCTCCTCCGCACCATCGCCGTCGTCTTCGCCGGCACAGGTAC
>JASIJW010000422.1:0-3877 GCA_030050035.1 Acidobacteriaceae bacterium
GGCGTCGTCGTCCAGATGATCGTGTACACCTCGCGCCCGGCCAGCTTCTCATCAATTGCCGCCGGCTCGGAGGTCAGCCGGTAGCGAACGTAAACCGAAGGGCTCTTGTGCTGCTCGTACTCCACCTCGGCCTCGGCCAGCGCCGTGCGGTCGTGGATGCACCAGTAAACCGGCTTCAGCCCGCGATAAATAAAGCCTTTTTCGAGGAACCCATAGAAAGCCTCGAGCGTCCGCGCCTCGTAGCCGCGTGACATGGTCTTGTACGGATCATTCCAGCGGCCAAAACACCCGATCCGCTCAAATTGTGAGGTCTGCAGGTCAACATATTTTTGCGCATACGCCCGGCATGCATCCAATACTGCAGGAGCGGGCATCTCTAGTTTTTTGTGGCCGAGCTTCTCGTCCACTTTTATCTCAATCGGCAGGCCGTGACAGTCATAGCCGGGAACGTACGGAGCATCGAATCCGGCCATCGTCTTCGATTTGACAACGAAATCCTTCAGCCCCTTGTTCAGGGCGTGTCCAAGGTGGATGGGGCCGTTGGCGTAGGGAGGTCCGTCATGCAGCAGGAAAGGCGGACGTCCGTGGCTCGCCTTGCGGATCTCCTCGTACAGCCTGAGCCCAGCCCAGCGGGCCAGACGATGCGGCTCATTCTGGGGCAGATTCGCCTTCATCGGGAAGGCGGTTTGGGGCAGCGTAAGAGTCGCCTTGAGTTCCGGCGCTGAAGACATCAATCACTCCGTAACGGGAAAGTGGTAGCAGGCCAGTCTGGCAGTTTCGCGACGCGTAGGGGATTTAGCCCGCACGAAAAAATCTCCAAAATCGGCAGGGCTTTCGCCCTTAGCAAATCGCAGTCAAACCGGCCCGCCACTGAAAAAATCGCTCATTTTCCAGTGTAACCGGTAGGCTGCAATTTTTTCGGTAACAACGACGTAGGAGCATCGTCTATTGTTTATGGGAGCACTCAAGAGGCCGGAATATGAGTCTCTGGAGACGGAGACTTCACCCAACGAGGCAGCCAGCACCGAGACAAATTCGGGCGCTGTCAAGCATAATGGGTCGATAAACCCCCATCAGACGGACCCGCAGGGTGTGCTCCCGTCCGATCGGGCAGAGGGTGCCGAGCCAGCAACAACTATGCCAAACGAAATTTTGACACAGGCAGATTCGCCATCCCAGGCTGCTTCCACTTACGCTGGGCACGAGCTCGACGCCTTTCTGGGCAAGGCGTTTGAAGAAAAGCCCATCTGGACCGGCCTCTGGGAGAGCATTCGGGATGTCTTTTTCCCGCCAAAGCTTCCACCCCTGGAGCTGACTTCGCAGCCCATCCCGGTCCCTGACCGGATGGCGGTCAAGCGAAACCCCTGGGCCATCGGCATCTCCACCTCCGTCAACGGTCTTATCCTGCTGGCGGTGCTCTACTTCGGCGTCAAAAAGTTCGTCCAGATCGTCAAGCCGCCGACGAACCTCACTAACATCGACATCAGCGACTACAAAGCGCCCAAGGCGGCGCAGTTGGCCGGCGGCGGCGGTGGTGGCGGCAATCACAGCATCCTGGACCCCAACAAGGGCAAGCTGCCCAAGATCGAACAGAACCCCGTCGTCCCTCCGCAGCCGCAGACCTTCGACAAGCCGAAGATTCCTGAGGAAGCGGCTATCGACGTGCAGAAGTCGATCCAGTTGCCCAATAACCCCGATATGCCGATCATCGGCGTGCATAGCTCGGCCAACGTGGTGCTTTCTCAGGGCCAGGGCTCCAGCGGCGGCATGGGCACGGGCTCGAACGACGGCCTCGGCTCCGGCAATGGCAACGGCTATGGCCCCGGCAGCGGCGGCAACGCTGGCGGTGGCGTCTACCGCGTAGGCGGCGGCATCTCGGCCCCGGTGGCGCTCAACGAAGTTGAAGCCGAATTCTCCGACGAAGCCCGCCGCGCCAAGTACCAGGGCGTCTGCCTCATCCAGATGATCGTCGACGCGCAGGGAATGCCGCAGAACCCCCGCGTCATCCGCCCCCTCGGCATGGGACTCGACGAAAAGGCCCTCGAAGCAGTGCGCAAGTACCGCTTCAAGCCGGCGATGAAAGACGGCAAGACTCCCGTCCCGGTCATGATCACCGTCGAAGTAAACTTCCGCCTCTACTGAAAATCACCAGCATCAACACGAAGAGCGAAGCGCCCAGCGCTTCGCTCTTTTGCTTTTCGGAGCAGAACCGACCACCCAATGGGCGCCCCATCCTAAGGGCGCTTTTTGCCCTTGGGGTGGGAATCGCAAGCACTCCATCCAACCACCCGCGCCGCACGCTCACTTCATCGCCGCACGCAGCCGCGCCTCCGCCTCGTCGGTCCAGTAGCCGCACTCCAGCGAAAGAAATACCGAAGCGTACGGGATCGCAAGTTGCGTCTTCAAAAGCAGGATCCGGAACATGCGGCCTGCGTTGTCCAGCAGGGTAATGATCTCGTCGTGCGGCAGAACTTCACCCGCAGAGCCGTTCAGCGTCGCATGAAGCTGACGGCGGACCGCGCTCACTCCCGGCGCGTCTTTTTCCGAGACAAACTCGAGCTCCCGATCCAGAAAGACGCTGGCGCGGATATGCCTGCACGAAGCAATTCCCTCGAGCACTGCAGCGACGACTTCGAAATGATCGGCGCCGGTGACGATGGTCTCAATCCCCGCGCTCGATTGCGCAGGGTAAGCTGCATCGGCAACTACAATCCAGTTGCGATGCCCAAGCAGCGGCAGCCGCTCATGAAGAATCGATTTCCAGTGACCTTCCCGGGACAGCATCATGGCTAATCTTTCCTGAGGCTAATCTTTCCTGAGCCAATTTTTCTTGATCAGTTTAAAACCGCGTGCGCACCCCTCCGGGGCGGCAATCCACTGCCCCAGAAAGCGTAAAACGCGACAGCGACATAACACAGCAGCACCACCACCATCGCCGCCGCCATGCTATGCATGGCCTGCGATACCAGCCCGATGGCCGGCGTGAACAATGCGCCGCCGACAATCGCCATCACCAGCAGCGAAGCCGCCGGTTTGGTATTCTCGCCCAGATCGCGCAGCCCCAAAGCAAAAATCGTCGGGAACATCAGCGACATAAAGAAGCTGGTGAGAAAAACCGCCCACATGCCTACCCACCCCGGAAACAGAATCCCAATACCGACCAGTGCGATGTTGATAATGGCAAACCAGCCCATCAGCGTTCCCGGGCGCACTCGCTTCATCCACGCGCTCGAGGCGAACCGGCCCACGCCAAACCCTGCCAGCGTTCCGGTAAGCAAATAGCCGGCCATCTTCTCGCCCGAGTGCGTGTATTCCTGCACGTACTGGATGAAGTAGCTCCACGTGCCCACCTGCGCGCCAATGTAGCAGAACTGCGCAACTACGGCGAGAAGGAAATGCGGATAGCGCAGCAGCGCGCCATAGCTTCCCTTGGGCTCGCCAGCCGTCGACGCCGGCGCTTCAGCCACTGCTGGAAACGGCGTCCGCAGTATGAACACCGCCCACAGAAGAACCACGATGCCGAGAACGATATAAGGCGGCGCCGCGCGCAACGTTTCATGCCGAAGATAAGCGTCGTACGTGTGCGCCAGCTTCATCTGCGCAACCTGCGCCGGCTTCAGCTCCACTCCCGAAAAGATGAACAGCGTGCCGATAAGCACTCCGGCAATCGAGCCGAGCGGATTGAACGCCTGCGAAAAATTCAGCCTCCGCACCGAGCTCTCCGCGTCGCCCATCTGCGCCACCAGCGGATTCGCTCCAGTCTCCAGAAAGCTCAATCCGCTGGCGATGACAAACAGCGCAAAAAGGAATAGCCAGTACTGCCGCGAATCGGCAGCCGGAACAAACAGAAATGTCCCAATGCAATAAAGAAAAAGTC
>JASIJW010000423.1:0-6217 GCA_030050035.1 Acidobacteriaceae bacterium
ATTCTACCGGGCGATATCGTTACCGGTATCGGCGACACCTCTGTCGGCCAAGTCGAAGATCTTCAGAGATTTTCAGACTCCAATGCGATTGGGACAATGGTGCGCGTGACCGTTGTGCGTGGCGGTGAACCTAAGTCTCTGGATCTCACTGTCGGAGAGCGTCCAAGGAGGCGCGGTTGACCTATGCCGGTTCCAGGGTTTGGAGAAGTCTCTGAAAACCTTCGCCGCTCAACTGTGTGCGTAAAAGCAGGCCGTTACGGCCAGGGCTCCGGAGTCATTGTCGATCCCGCCGGACTGATCGTAACCAACACTCACGTTGTTGCTTCGGCTGGTCACATTGAAGTTTCGTTCTGGGACGGGCAGCGCGTACGAGCTGATCTGTCCAAACACGACGCTTCGCGCGATATCTCCATTCTTCGTGTGCCTCTCTGCGGATTGCCCGCTGTGACGCTTGCGAACTCGGATGAAGTGCGCGCGGGTGATGCGGTGGTTGCAGTCGGGAACCCCATGGGCTTTCAGGGAGCCCTGACAACAGGAGTTGTTCATGCTGTGGGCCGGGTGCCGGGACTCGGGCCGATGAACTGGATTCAGGCCGATGTGCAGCTTGCTCCCGGCAATTCGGGAGGGCCGCTGGCGGATGCCCAGGGGCAGGTGATAGGAATCAACACCATGATTGTCGAGGGATTGGGCCTGGCCGTACCCAGCAATGCCGTCGCGCGACGGCTCCGGAGCGAATACGATCGCGCATCTCTCGGCGTTGTCGTCCGCCCGGTTCAGGTTTCCCTGGAAGCAAGAATGCGGTTGGGCATGATGGTTCTTCAAGTGATCAAGAACGGCGCCGCCGATCTGGCCTCGCTGATGCCCGGGGATCTCTTGATCGCCGCCGACGGCCACGCCTTCAATTCGATCGAAGATCTCGAGCGCATGCTCGACGGCGCGGGCGAACGAATCGCTCGGGTTGAATTTCTTCGCGGCGCCCGGGAAAGATCAAGAACGGCATTTGTGCGACTCTGCCCGCCCGCCATATCGGCCTTATGATCCGCGTGCTTATCTCCGCGCCATCGCCTGCAGCCAGGGCGAGGCTCGCCAACAGGCTTCACTCATTTCCGCAGTTCGAAGTTGTTGTGGCGCCTTCGGATCAGATTGTCACCTCAGCCGATTTGCAGCCGGATGTTCATTTGGTCGAGGTAGACAATGACGATGAAGCTGCCATCGCGCTTGATGATTCAGGGAACAGAATACCCCTGATCCTGCTGCTTTCTGACAATCCTGCAATTCTCGTCGACGCTATCAGGCAAGGCGCCCATGCGGTTCTGCCGACTGACCTGACTGACGCGCAACTCGCCGCTACGATCGAAGCTGTAGCGGCCGGACTTGGAGTCTTCGTCCCGGACGAAACCCAGGACACGGTTCTGCCATTCGCTCCCAATTCCCTACTTTCCCGCCCACGTGAGGCTTTAACTTCGCGCGAGATCGAAGTCTTACGCGCGATGGCGGACGGCTTATCTAACAAGGAGATCGCCGTGCGGCTCAAGATCTCTGAGAACACTGCCAAGTTTCATGTCGGCTCTGTGATGGGCAAACTGGGCGCAAGGAGCCGAACTGAGGCCGTCATGCTTGGCGTTCGCTTAGGCATCGTATTGATTTGAATCTGCCATGCCGTCTATTCCGCCGGCAAATCTGTGCAAGAGATCCCTGCCAAGAACTGATTGGCTGCCGCCTGGTCTACCCTCACCGGTTCATCCACGCTCGCGGCCCTCGAAACCGGCAGGAGTACGAAGCGACGCTCGCTGCCTTTGCCAGCGCATCCGGAAAGCTTACTCCGCTACTCCGGGTATGGTTCTCCCTTCCGCACGATTCGAATGAAGTGATCTGTATATGCGGAATGCAGGCCCGGAACCTCATATTTCGGCATGTGGCAGGTAACGCACCCCTTCGTAGCAACCGGGCATGACCGGACCGGCATTCGCGCTTGAAGCCTGCTCGCCGTGCCATGACACTGCAGGCACCGCAGATCGTAATAGGCGCTATCGTGCTGAAGCGGCTGATGCGGATCGTGACACGCAATACAAGTAATCCGAGGATCTCCGTTCTTACCCCAGCAGCGGCTCATCTCAAGTCGGTACGGCTGAAAGCGAATTCCAATCATGCCGAGATCGCCGGGTGGCGTAAACGCGACGTCGAGCCAAGTGCGATGGCAGGCGCCGCAGAAATCGACCAGGTCGACCGGGCTCATTGTGCCTGGATTTGTAATCATTTCGCCAGCGCTGGCATGCAGTTGGCCTGGCCCATGGCAGGCCTCGCAGGTAACCCCGGGAACAGCGTGCTGTGGATCGAATCCTTCAGCCGTTGACGCCGCGGTAGTGTGGCACCCGAAGCAGCGTTGCGCATCTTCCAAAGTCAACGCGCTACCCAACGCGCTTTCGATGTCCTTTGGGGGCGAGGATGAATGTCCGGTGGTGATAGCCAAATTACCCAGCGTTTTGTAAAAACTTACGCGGCTTTCAAGAAACACTTTGCCTTTTTTGAGGACATACGTCTGCCCTGCCTCTCCCTCGCCGAAGGCCCAGCCTGTTGGCAAGCAAATGTTCTGTTGTCCATTGCTCACACAGTAGCTGCTGCCTGCCGGCGTAGTTACGATTTGAGACGAATATGGCGCATCGAGAAATTCCAATGCGCCATGCGTCCGCAAAATCTCGGCTTCATTCGCAGGGCTGCTGGCCTGCGCCATTGGCGTGGACTCCTGTATCTTGAACCCGCGATGGCAGCGCTCACACGCTTCCGAGCCTATGAAGTCCTCGCGCGACGCCGTCCGCTTTGTCGGCCACCAACCTGGCTCCCTAAGCCTGTCTGCTGTTGTGGATTCAATACCACCACCTTTAGACACTTGTGCGAAGCAAGCAACCACGGCAACCAGGAATTGCAATGCAAAGAGTGCCCCGATGTGCCGTCGCCCCGCGATCATGGCAATTAACCTCGATAACTTTCGCAGGAAACACCCGATCAGCCCGGGGAAGAATGAGCCTTGCTGGAGGCGTGTGGGCTGGTTAAGTGGAAAAGATTATAACCCTATGAGTCTGTGACTCAATAGAAAAAGAAAGGATTCCGCCTATTGCGGGCAATGCGGGGAGAATAGAGCCGAGGATGCTGGTCCTGAATCAGAGGTGGGATTAGAGCTTCCCGTTCGTGCGCGAAAAGTGCCGTCGCAGGAATCGCGAGCACAGCCGCCAAAATTCCGAGCAAAAGTCCCGGAAGAATGCGGCGATGATTCGTGATAACTGAAATATTTATGTACCCCTCGCAAGAGATGTTGATCCGAGGGAGGAAAAACCGGCACTTAACTGCTCCACGCCATTTAACTGCTCCACGCCTTTCCCGTCCAGTTCAGATGTTTCTTCAGAAACTCAAAGGTCCCCTTGCCGTGAATTTCGTGCGGGCCGTTGAAGAACTCGATCTCAGTGAGTTCGCCCAGATTCAGCTCGTCGTAGAACTTGCGCACGCGCGCATACTCGAAGGCCACCCGTTCATCAACGCTCACGGGATCATCGTGGCCGCGCTCGACCATGAATGGGCGGGGCGCCATAAGCTCTGCGAGCTCAGCGTAGTTCACCGTGTTTGCAAAGTTGAATTCATACATGTCGTATTCTTTGGTCAACATGTAACTTTGCTGATCCAGCACGGTTGTTGTCTTCCAAACCCACTCATTGAAATCTCCGGAGCAGATGGAAAGAGCATAGCGATCGAGCAGCGGCGGAACACGCACAGCGGTCTTGCCGCCATAGGAGAGACCGTAGAACCCGATCCGTTTCGGATCGATGAACGGCAGGGTCGAAAGCCAGTTCAGTGTCTGCTCATGCTGGCCGAGGATGAAGGAAAAGAGTGAAAGCTTGAGCGGGTGGCCCATCCGTTGAAGAATGCGGAAGTGATCATCTCCTGTGAAGGGGTTCTGCGGCGCGTAAGTGATGAATCCTTCGCTGGCGAGGCTTGCTGCAAAGTGATGATAGGAATGGCTGTCGATTGATGGGTCGGCAACATCGGCCGGACGCCCCTCAAGGCCGTGCTGGCATACTACGACGGGCCTGCGCTCGCCGGCTTTCATGCCCTTCGGGAGCAGGAGGATCCCATAGGCAAACACATCAGGCCACACGTCGAGCATCACTTCATACCCGGTGAAGTCTGGCGTATCGTAAATCTTGCGCGTTCTCGGGTTGACTGGGAGCGTTGGCGAGGGCAGCCGGCCGATAACGTTATCCCATATATATTCGCGATAGAATTGCGTCGATTGCTTCCAGGATTCAACTGTGCTCGGGTCAGCGTTTTTCCAGAACTCCTTTCGCACATCGGGCGATTTACGGATAATTGCCTGGGCGAAGTCAACGAGCGCATCGAACTGTTGCTTCATCTGTGGGCCGCGAGCGCAACCGGCGAGCATTCTTGCCGCACTTCGTGACGGTTGCATCGATACTGGGCGGTTGGCGAGCGCTTCAAGAAATGCATGGAGCGATGACTCTGATCCTGGCAGGCCCGGATTGCCGGCGGCGTCGATAAGCTTCAGATTCCCCTCAGCGCCGAGATGTTGATAGAACGCGCGCGCCCGATTTATTTCCGACTCGACATCTGCCGGCGCTGGCGTTCTCAGCGCGCCGTTCGGGCAGGCAAAGTCCTGATGTTCCGCATCGGCCGGGGGCGGTCCTGAGACTTCTGGCACGTTGCTTGCTTCGACAATCAGTGTGCGCGGCGCAATCAGGCTGGCCAGCTCCGCATCGCCGAATTCGCCGACCAGTCCCCAGACATCTCGATAAATGGGTTCCTTCCACACGCATTCACGCGGCTGAAAGTAGCCGCTGACCACCGTTGCCGCGATGCGCGCGTCGAGGGCGGCGCTGTAAAGCGCGAGCAAGCCGCCCTCGCCATAGCCAATCACGCCAATCGGAGCCGGCGAGACTGCGTTTTCCTTCTCAAAGCAGTCGACGGCGCCAAGGATCTTTTGCACTTCGAAGCCGATAATGTGCCGCCCGGCTTCGAAGCTCATGCGATAGATCCACTCGCGATGCGGCATGTTGGTCATGCCGATGCCAGGAATGCCCGAGTACTTATCGTCGCGATCGATGATGAGTGGAATAACTACCTGCGCGCCATTTTCAGCGAGCCGCCGCGCAAACTGCGCTTCTGGTGGAACGCCAGGAGCGATGCCTGCAAGCATCTCAGGCGTCCAGCCGGCATCGGGAACTGCTACCACGCGTGCCACCGGCTTGCCCTCCGGCTGCAGCAGCAGTCCGGTTGCCCACAGCTCGTTCGCATCTGCCGTAACCGGGGCAAAGATTTGCCAACGGATTGCATAAATTCTGTAGCCGGGCCCCTGTGCGATTTCGTCTGGCCCCTGGATATTGGCCAGAAGCTCGATCCCTTGCGGCTCGACCCGCTGATCGACCGCACCAATGATTTTCCGGAAAGACTCGCGGTTGCGAGCAACGGATTGCGCGTAGCGCTGCGGCGATGAGTAATCCCGATTCCACAGCTGTGCGCGACAGGAGGCTTGCCGCTGCGTTTCCGTCAGAAGAAACTGGCGGATTCCGTCGACCATCTGCGCGGCGAAATCGCCCTCGGCAACAAGAGGTGCCGTGCCCGGAAGCTGAGAACCGATATCGGCCCCATGCGTGTGCACCGGCAAACCTGACGGCGAATCGGCGAGGGAAGGAGAGATTCCCAGGCAACTTCCAAGTCCGGCAGCGAGCGTGGCTCGTGCCGATTGACACAAAAACTCACGTCTCTTCAAGGTTTGTCCCTATGTTTCAAAATCTTTTCCGGATTAGTGCGGCACGATCTCGTTGATTGGCGTAAATCGGGAAAAGATTGTTGGATTTCCGGTGGACACTGAGCCTGAATGAGTCACAGCAATGCTCGATGCGCAATGCGCAAATTGACATATCAGTTTAGAAAACTTAGCTTAAGATCGCTGCAGAAGTCAAGTGAATTTCGTATGAGGTAGGCTATCCCCATAATCCATCTGTTATCAATGACATGTTGTGGACCAGAGCCGGATTCAGGAAACGACTTGAGCCGCAACAGACGGCTCCTAAAGCGAGCAGGAATGGGCAATCCGGCTTTCCTTTGGCGCTCGATCCTATATTGACATCGCAATAAAAAACCGTATTGAATGACTGAGAGATGAGTAGTCATCCTCAGGACGGTACCACTAGCTTCTCCGCCCCGCTTT
>JASIJW010000424.1:0-4302 GCA_030050035.1 Acidobacteriaceae bacterium
AGCCCGCGCTTCATGTCCGATATCTACTTTTTCGATTACGATGCGAAGTCGTCGGTGTACGGCAACCAATCCGCGCGAGAGCAGCGCCGCACGATTGCAGGGCGGTTTTTCAATCGACTGCCCGGCGACCCGCCCAGGGCAGGCTTTGATTACAACGTTGAGACCGGGATCCAGTGGGGTTCTTTCGGGAATCGCTCGATCCGCGCTTGGGGCGCTGGAGCGCTTATCGGGTGGACACTTCCCGGTTCGATGTGGCGCGAGCGCTTCGGTCTGCAGGCCGACGCCCTTAGCGGAGACAAGGGCCAGCCGAATGCGTTAGGAACATTCAGCGTGCCCTTTCCGCGAGGAGCTTATTTCGGTCCGAAGTTCGCCCTGATCGGTCCGGCAAACCTATTGGCTGTCCAGCCCCAGTTTGTCTTCCACCCCCGTTTGAACGTGACGGGAACCCTCGAGTGGATATGGTTCTGGCGCGAAAGTACGAAAGATGCACTTTATAGCTTTGAGAATGTCCAACTGCGGCCGGCCAATCTTAGTGACGCGCGCTACATTGGCAGTCAGCCCAACTTGGAGATTCGTTGGGCGATCAGCGAGCATTTCCTTGCAGCGTTGAATCTCGCTGGCTTCCTGACCGGAACTTTCTTGCAGCAATCTCCTCCTTCTAAAGATATTGCGTTCGTCAATATCGGTCTCACCTACCGGTTTTGACGATATCGGAGGGGTTCGATGCAGAAGCGCAATGATGAAGGCCCGGCGGCAGGTGGCCCAGGTCTCGAGGGAGCTAATCGCGCGAATAACTCTGGGCTCCCCGGCTCCGTCCTTTCGGACTTGGGAGATTGGAGACGGACGCTACGACGCCATCCCCAGCCCCACCAGGTTGGCCGCGGCGATGATGACCAGCATGCCGGCCCAGAGCAGCCGCACGGGCCGGCCGCCGGCTTCCTTCCATTCACCCATCGCGAGGCCCACGATGCCGCCGAACAGCACATATCCGCTCATGTGCAACATCCAGTTCACGTAGCTCAGGTTGACGGGGATGTTGGCCACGCCCCATGCGTAGAAGAAGAACTGAAAGTACCACATGATGCCGCCGGCTGCGGCCATTGTGCCGTTTTTCGCGAGCGTCGATTTGGGCTGGGCGAGATCGGCGCGCAGCGAGAGATCGCGCTTGAACGCCAGCCGCACGAAGCAGTAGATGAAATTGACCGCCGCGCCGCCGCCCATGATGAGCACATAGGCGGGCAGGAGCGAGTAGAGCGGTTTTACGCCTGCCGCAACGGCCGCGTCGGAGATGGGCCGCGCCGCGTCAATGGCGAACGACATGCCCGAGGAAAAGATGCCGCACAGGATGGCGAGCCCGAGACCGAGCGCGAGGTTGAACTCGCGGATCTCGCCCTGGAGTTCCCGCTCCTTGAGGTGACCGGCGTAGGAAACGATGGCGATGCCCAGGATGGCGACAACAACGCCGGCCATGTTCCACGCGCCGCTGCGCGAGAGGAACAGCGCCGCGTACTGGCCGTGCATGAGCGGAGGAACGATGGTGCCCACGACCAGCGTGACGCCGATGGCCACGCCGATGCCGAGCGACATGCCGAGATAGCGCATGGTGAGGCCGTAGCTGACGCTGCCCACGCCCCACATGGCGCCAAACAGCACCACGCGCCACACCACGCCCGCCGGCAGCGAGGCGTAAAAATTGTGAAAGCTTGGCAGCAGCAGCAAGCTCACGGCGATGGGCAGCACAATCCAGGAGAAGAAGCCGGCCACGGCCCACGTCGTCTCCCACGACCACTTGCGGACTTTTTCAATGGGGGCGTAAAACGACGCGGCAGCGGCCGCGCCAACCATATGCCATCCGATTCCTTCGAGGATCACCGGGCTCTCGTTTCCTTTTTTGCGCCGGGCAGGGAAATTTTGCGCGCGCGTAGAGAAGGGAGTTGCTGAAAGCCAAGGTATTAGACGGCGGAAAGGGTTGTCAAACATCGGGTTTGGATGAGAAAGGGCGCTACAGATTTTTTGGTTGAGGTTTGTGGTCTCCCGCCCTTTTCGCAAAAGACGCGGAAAGGATGGGGCACGGGGCGGGTTGCTTAAAGCAGCAGGTAATCGTTTTGCACCGTGCGATGGCAATATTTATGTCGCACACATAATCCGTTAACTTTGCTGGTTCTTGCCCGATTTTGACGCACCGTTTTTGCCCCATTCATGGTGCATTTACGTGCTTCCGCCAGACTGGAGACAAAGCTGCGGGAAGGGCTCCGCAGCTGGGGGGAGCGACCGATGCCCACTTCAACGGTTTCGTATCTGTGGCGCGACAGAAATGCAGCGCGCGGATTTCGCGCCGGGGTTTCGCTGCACGGCCACACCAACCAGTCGCAGGAGACGCTCGACTTCCTGGCCAATTTCGGCAACCAGTTTCCACTGGTGCGCCCGCTGATTGCACGCGTGGAGCGGCGCGCCGAACAGGCCTACGGCGTGCGCATCGACTACGCGCGCAGCTACTGGACGCCGCCCATGACACCGCGGCTGGCCTTCGATCTCGAAAGCCGGCAGATCGAGCGGCTGGGCCTGGCGCCCATGGTTTCGCTCACCGATCACGACAATATCAATGCGCCCATGCTGCTGCGCACCGTGCCCAGCGCGCGGCATATTCCGGTGAGCGTGGAGTGGAGCGCGCCCTACGGCGGCGTTCAGGCTTTCCATCTTGGCATTCACAACCTGCCCAGCGCGCGGGCTGTTGAATGGATGAACACCTTCGCCGAGTTCACGGCGAAGCCGAGTGACGCACGGCTGACCGATATCCTCGTCGAGCTGAACCGCGAGCCGAATGTCCTGGTGGTCTTCAACCACCCGATGTGGGACCTCTACATCGTCGGTCCGGAAAAGCATCAATTCCTGGTAAACGAGTTCCTGCAGAAGAACGGTGCGTACCTGCACGCGCTGGAGTTGAACGGACTGCGCAACTGGGATGAGAACCGCGAGGTGCGCCGGCTGGCCGAACGGTGGAACATGCTGCTTATCTCCGGCGGCGACCGGCACGGCGTGGAACCGAACGCCAACATCAACCTGACGAATGCGACGACATTCACGGAGTTTGTGCATGAGGTTCGCCGCGAGCGCAAAAGCAACGTTCTGTTTCTGCCGCAGTACGCCGAGCCGTGGAAGCATCGCCTTCTGCGCTCGACGATCGATGCGGTGCGGCATTATCCGGACTTTCCGCCGGGCTCGCGCACGTGGGATGAGCGCGTGTACCACCCGGACGCGAACGGCGTGGTGCGCCCGCTGTGCGAGATATGGCCGAAGGGCTCGGTACCGCGAACGGCGGCAGCCGTAATTACGCTGGTGCAGTTGATGGGCCGGGGACTGGTGGCCGGCGGCCTGCGCATGGCCTGGAGCGAAACGCACCAGTTGCGGCTGGCGCTGGGCGAGCAGGAAAGCTGAAGCAAACAGCGAGTTGGCAGGTCAGCGAGTCAGCATGATATCGTCGGCACTGGGTGGCACTGTCGTCCTGAGTAGGCTCGCCGCAAGGGAACCTACTCAGGATCTGCGGTTAGGGCAGTCTCTCCAAGAGCAAAATTTCTTGACAATCTCCTTCGTGCGCTTCTACCGTGCCGGTAACGCTGCTTGCGTGTCCCTCCACAGGAGAAACCCATGCTCAAGCGCCTTCTGTTCAAGCCATTCCCACCGCAGACGGATTTCGGACTGCTCATCCTCCGCGTCGTCGCGTTTCTGCCGCTCTTCCTCAAACATGGAACCGAGAAGCTCTTCCGCTTCGCACACATGGCGCAGCATTTTCCGAATCCGCTGCACATCGGCGCGGTTCCCAGCCTCAGCTTCGCTCTGATCTCGGACGGGATCTGCTCGGTGCTGCTGATTCTCGGCCTAGCCACGCGCTGGGCCGCGCTGATCACCTTTGTCAACGTTTTCGTCGCCTGGGCCTTCGTGCACCACTTCGCGCTCTTCGGCCCACAGGGCGAGCACGGCGAAGTCATCGTGCTCTACCTGGCGGCAGCGGCAGCGCTGTTCTTTGCCGGTGCGGGGCGTTTCAGCCTGGATCGCTTGATTACGGGCAGGAGCGCCGTTGCGCGCGGGCAGAGGCAGCATGTGTCGGCTGATTAAGGCGGATAGAGGGAAATGAAAAATGGCAAGAAAAACGGCCTCCGCTCGGGAGGCCGGTTGAATTCAGAGAGCGGCTGCGCAGCAGCTACCGGAACCGCGCTACCGCGACGCCGTAGTGTGCACGCCCAAGCTGCTCAGCTTTCTGCGCGCCTGCGCGGCCTCTGGCGTTTGCGGGTGCCGCTGGATGAG
>JASIJW010000425.1:0-2852 GCA_030050035.1 Acidobacteriaceae bacterium
GAGATTCTCACCATGAACGACTGGCTCGACCAGATGACGCCAAACCGCATCCCCGGCTTCAATATCGCGCTCAACTCCGTTACCACCATCGCCGTCATTGTCGGCTTTTTAGTCATCTTCCAGTCCATGTACACGGCGGTGCTGGAACGTACGCGCGAGATCGGCATTCTCAAGTCGATGGGAGCGTCAAAACCGGCGATTGTAGGCGTGGTGCTGCGCGAAACCGCGGTGCTAGCCATCGCCGGCATCATTGTGGGATTGATCGGCACTGTCGGCGTGCGCGCGATCTTGCTCAACTTTACGACGCAACATTTTGAAGTGACGCCGGGCTGGCTGGGGGCTGGTGCGGCGATCGCTTTTGTCGGCTCGCTCTGCGGGGCGATTTACCCGGCATGGCTGGCGGCGCGCAAGGATCCGATCGACGCGCTGGCGTATGAGTAGCAGCGCCGGTCTATAGTAATGCCGGTCTACTCAGTCTGCGGAAAAAGTCATCGTTGATTGCTGCAATGGCAAAAAACATCCCTCAGGGGCTAAAGCCCACACTGTTTTTTGTTTGGCTTTGCGGCACGACTGAAGTCGTGCCCTGACACAAAACTCCTCTGATTGGGCATTTCCGCAGCCTGTAAAGCCGTGTCTTTCAAGACTCGCTGAAACCGAGACAATGCTTAAAGCTTGAATTCCGCAATTTCTTGGCCGGCGCCTCTTCGCCCAGATGCCGCAGAACAGGAAATGACGGCGCTCTCCAGGCTCCCGTTCAAATCTTTACGCGATCTTTATAAAACCGGCGGTACGCTTGTGCCCTCTCAAGAACCTGCTCTGTGCAGCTCGTTCTCAGTGTCTCGGTCCTGATCCTGCCTGCATGGAGGGCCCAGATCGCCAGATCTGAAAGGAGCGAGCCGCATGTCAGTGACCCCTGTCGATCCAATTACCTCTTCGGATTCACTTACTCCCATCGAGACACGCACTCCCGCCGAGATTCGAGAAATGGCCAGCAAGGCCGGAGTTAAAGTTGTCGACCTCAGGTTTATCGATCTGCCGGGAACGTGGCAGCACTTTTCGATTCCTGTGGAAGATCTCGAAGATGACTTATTCAGCGGCGGCATCGGCTTCGATGGTTCAAGCATTCGCGGATTCCAACAGATCCACGAGAGCGACATGATCCTGATTCCGGACGCTGGCACGGCGGTGCTGGACCCGGTGCTTGCGGTTCCCACGATGAACCTGATCTGCGATGTGTACGACCCCATCAGCCGCAAGCCGTACAGCCGCGATCCCCGGTATGTGGCCAGAAAAGCCGAGCAATACCTGCAGAAGACGGGCATTGCGGATACCAGCTACTGGGGCCCGGAGGCCGAGTTCTACATCTTCAACGATGTGCGCTACGACCAGACGGCGCACAGCGGCTACTACTACGTCGACTCCGAAGAAGGCGTGTGGAACACCGGCAGGCAGAATGGCGGAAACCTTGGATACAAGCTGCGCCACAAGGAGGGCTACTTCCCTGTTCCGCCGTCGGACCAGTTGCAGGATATTCGGTCGGAGATCATGCTGGCGCTCAAGGAACTGGGAGTAAAAGTTGAAGTGCATCATCACGAGGTGGGCACGGCCGGCCAGTGCGAGATCGACATGCGCTTCACCACGCTCACAAAGATGGCCGACAGTCTTTTGAACTACAAGTACATCATCCGCATGATTGCCAGAAAGCACGGCATGACTGCGACGTTTATGCCCAAGCCGCTTTTTGGAGACAATGGCTCGGGCATGCACGTACACCAGAGCCTGTGGAAGAAAGGCACGAACGTCTTCTACGATCCGGATGGTTACGCGCTGCTGAGCGACAATGCGAAGTACTACATTGGCGGGCTTTTGAAGCATGCTCCGGCGCTGCTGGCTCTGGCTGCGCCGACGACCAATTCCTACCGCAGACTGGTGCCGGGATTCGAAGCTCCGGTGAACCTGGCCTACTCGCAACGCAACCGCTCGGCTGCCTGCCGGATTCCGGTGTACTCCACCAGCCCGAAGGCCAAGCGCATTGAATTCCGGTGCCCTGATCCGTCTGCGAATCCTTACCTGTGTTTCTCCGCGCTGCTGCTTGCGGGGCTGGATGGGATACAGAATCGCATTGACCCTGGCGATCCGCTGGACAAGGATCTGTATGAACTGGAGCCCGCGGAAGCAGCGAAGATCAAGAGCACGCCGGGATCGCTGGGCGAAGTTCTGGACGCATTGGAAGAGGATCATGAGTTTCTGTTGCAGGGCGGCGTCTTTACCGAAGATCTGATTGAGACGTGGATCAGCTACAAGCGCGAGCGCGAACTGGCCCCGGTCAACATACGCCCCGTGCCGTATGAATTTTTCCTCTACTACGACGCGTAGGGTGACGCGCAGGATGGGCAGGATAGACGCGCTCGATTCAACCGGACTCGGTTCATCGGCGGCGCAGCGGCGGCAACGAGGAGGTCACCATGACCGTCGACGAAGTTATCGAATTGATCAAGAAGCGCAGGAGCCAGCATCTGCGCCCGCCGGTGGGCCAGGATGCGGGTGATCCGCTGCGCTGGAGCGATGGCGGCTTTCACCGCGCCGTGATTCAGGAGTACGACGCGCTGCTCGAGGAAATCCAGAGGGATGGAAGAGCGCGTGGGAAGCAGGTGGCTGCTTCGCGGCTGTGATGAGGCGCATGTTTGCCGCTGGCGCGCCTGCCGGGGTTTCGCTGCGCAGAGTGGCCGGTTGTGCTGTCCGCGGGATTTTGCCGTTCTGATTTTGGCTGTTTTTGATTTTTGCAAGTGTTTGAAAATGCGCCGGTTCTTCCGGCGCATTTTTGTATGTGTGGGAAAGAAAGGAGTTAACTC
>JASIJW010000426.1:0-2709 GCA_030050035.1 Acidobacteriaceae bacterium
CAACAGCGCACGGCGGAACATTCGATTCAAACTCCGAGACGGCAAAGCAGGATTTGGGTTCTGTCTCGCCCCCGAAAGCCGGCCACACCGACGCCCAGCGCGGACAAGCCATCGCAGGGCCCGGAACCATACTGGGCGCGATTCCTCACCGGCCCATAGAAGGGCTATGAGGAAAATATTTCATTTTACGTATAAAGATCGTATAAGGAAATCTGATTTCTCTATGGAAAACTTATTCGTCATCAGGTAAAGAGGCTCAGCTTCTGAGCCTCGTCATCCCGCCAGCGCCTTCTTCACCAGTTCGCTTACGGCGCGGCCATCGGCGCGGCCGCCGGCGGCCTGCAGTTTTGCCTGTACGGCCTTCATCGCCGGCCCCATTTCCTTCTGGCTGGGCTTGTGCCCCAGCGAGGCAGTTAGCTCGGCGATAGCGTCGTTCACCAGCGTTGCCAGCCCCGCTTCGTCGAGCGCTTTGGGCAGGAACTCCTCGATTACCTTGATCTCGGCCTCTTCTTTTGCAGCCAGATCCGGCCGGTTGCCCTTGGTGAACTGCTCAATCGAGTCGCGCCGCTGCTTGATCATGGAGGCCAGCGTCTGCTCGCCCTCGGCCTGAGTCAGCGGCCCGCGCTTTTCGATCGATTTGTGCTTGAGCGCCGCCTTGATCAGCCGCAATGTCCCGGTCCGCTCCGCATCGTGCGCCTTCATGGCGGCAATCATCTGCTGACTGACAACTGCTTCCAATTCACCTGCTTCGCTCATCGCGTTCCTTTCCTCACGCTCTTTCCCTCAAAGGACCAATTTTAAATGCAGGCGCTCAACCGCAGGTGCATGCTGAGCATTGGAGTGTCAATCTCTTCAACTCTCGAAAATCGCCCCAATTCATTGATTATGGGAAACTTATGAAATTTCCCAACTTTGCCGGCAATCTACTGCCATCGGACTATCCTTACCTTGCGGTCAAAAACCCAGGAAAAAATCGAACGGGACGACTTCGGAACCCGAACTCCTCGGAACCTGTTTTTTTTCTTTTGCCCGCAGATCGCTAGGTTCAGGGACCCGCAGACCCTAAGTCTCTGAAAAACAAGAACTAAGGCGTACGGTCCACCACCTATCCTGCTGAAAACAATAAACTTCGGGACTTTTGGCAGGGGAGGGGGTAGGAGGTAAGGGGGCATCCGAGAACATATCTGACACTGCCGAGTGAGGCGTGGTGACTGTTAGAACGTGTAGAACGTGACCATGGCCAGGAAAACGAGCAGTGTGATGGACGAGAAGCTGCGGTTTGTCTTTGAGTATGTGCGGAGTTAAACGGACGATGGCCGCCTGCCACAGCGATCCCAATCGAATCGCGGGCGCGCACGCAGGATTCGTCTACCGTCCCGTTCCGCCCACGGTCATCCGGTCGAGCTTCACCGTCGGCATGCCCACGCCTACCGGTACGCTTTGTCCTTCTTTGCCACAGGTGCCGATGCCCTCGTCGAGCTTCAGGTCGTTGCCCACCATCGAGACGTACTTCAGCGCCTCTGGTCCGTTGCCGATCAGCGTGGCGTCGCGCACCGGCGCGGTGATCTTGCCGTCCTCGATGAGGTATGCCTCAGAGGCCGAGAAGACGAACTTGCCGTTGGTGATGTCCACCTGTCCGCCGCCGAAGTTCACCGCGTAGAGGCCGCGCTTGACGCTGCGCAGAATATCCTGGGGGTCGTCTTCGCCGGCCAGCATGTAGGTGTTGGTCATGCGCGGCATGGGGATGGCCTGATAACTCTCACGGCGTCCCGAGCCGGTATTGGGCATGCCCATCAGCCGCGCCGAAAGCTTGTCGGAGAGATAGCCTTTGAGCACGCCGCCTTCGATGAGCACCGTCTCCTGCGTGGGCGAGCCCTCGTCATCAACGTTCAACGATCCACGCCGGCCGGCGATGGTGCCGTTGTCGACGACCGTGACCTTAGGACTGGCCACCGGCTGGCCGATCCGCCCGCTGAAGGCCGAAGTCTTCTTGCGGTTGAAGTCAGCTTCCAGGCCGTGGCCCACGGCTTCGTGCAGCAGGATGCCCGGCCACCCAGGGCCAAGCACCACCTCCATCTCGCCGGCTGGCGCCGGCACGGCGCCAAGCTGCAAAATCGCTCCGCGCGCTGCCTCATGCGCCAAATGCTCCGGGCTTTTGCTGCCGGTGAACTGCTCAAGGCCTGCTCTGCCGCCGCCGCCTGCCGCGCCCTTGGTTGTCACTGCGCCGTCTCTGGCAATCACAAACACATTCAACCGGCACAGCGGCTGCGTGTCGCTGGCGAATGAGCCGTCGGAGCCCGCTATCAGGATTCGCCGCAGCTCCTCGGCGTAACTGGCGCGCACCTGCACCACGCGGGAATCGAAGGCCCGCGCCGCGCGGTCGGCGCGCAAAATCAGTTCAAGGCGCGCCGCCAGGTCCAGATCGTATCCGCCCAACGGGACCGGATACAGATTTGCCGAGGGCGCCTCGGTAAATCCCTGCACCGGCTGTTTGGCCGGTCCGGAGGCAATCAGCGCCGCCGTGCGCGCGGCGTGCAGCAGCCGCTCCGGGCTCAGGTTGTCGGTGTAGGCGTAGCCGGTGCGCTCGCCGCTGATCACGCGAATGCCGCACCCGGCGCTCACGCCCTGGCTGGCCGATTTCACGATCTGTTCGTCGACGCCCAGGGCTGTTGCCGTAACCGTCTCGAAGTAAAGGTCGGCGTAATCGCC
>JASIJW010000427.1:0-4797 GCA_030050035.1 Acidobacteriaceae bacterium
CTCGACCCCTTTTATTGGCTGCTTCACCAGCTGCTTCTTCTAGTATGAATTCTCAAGAATCCCCAGCTTAGAACGCCGCCGAAAGGCTAAAGCGGAAATGAGGAATTCACGGCATTACAGCGTGTAAAGACCACGCGCCACGCTTCCCTTCGGGCGCGTGGGGCGGATTTGGAACTGTTGAAATGTGCGGGATCGCCTCAAGTGGAATGGCAAATGGAATCGTGATCTTGAATAGAGTTCCAGCGCCGTTTCTTCCATCAACGTAGATCTCCCCCCCATGATCCTCGACAATTTTTTTCACTATCGCGAGGCCCAGTCCTCTGCCTTCGGCCTTTCTGTAGCTCACGAATGGCCGAAAAACGGAATCATGCATTTCCGGCGGGATACCGGGACCGTTATCCCAGATACCGATTTGCAGGCTGGATTTATTTCCCATTGTGGTTATGGCGACCAGACCCGTGTCCTGAGAAACTGCCTCGCAAGCATTCAGGATGAGGTTGGAGAACGCCTGTTCGAGACGGTCGGAGTCAAACCAGCCCACGGCCGAGCCGCGATGATGATGAGTGATGTTAATACGTTGGAACTCCTGTCTCACTCTTGCCATGCGGATCGCGCGCTCGATTGTGTAAACGATGTTTCGGGCGGCGGGCTGAAGAGTGTGACGATTCATGGAATAGTCCATCAAGGAAGAGACCATCTCATTCATCCGGTCGATGGACCAACGGATTTCCTGGTAAAATTCGCTCCTTTCAGCCTCGCTGATATCGGACTGGGTGAGGAATTCTGCGTTTGCCAGGATGGCGCTCAAAGGAAGGCGAAGATCGTGGCAAATGAAGGCGACCATCCTGCTTACGTCGGTTTGTGGCTCCGGAATCGGAATATTTCTTTGAATGCTCCGCGACGCCCCAACCGGCAACAACCGCTCTCTGCACTTAGTTTGTTCCAGCACCGACAAACCCCCTACCACCTCGATAGGCCGAACATCGGAGAGGGAAAGCCCCTTCCGGCTTCGGCATTCTTTCCCTTGTGGCCTTAGAGTTCAAGATTTGAACTCCCATCTTTGAGCTGTTCGGCCAAAAACGGCGTGGTGTTGATGAAACCGGCACCGCGGCCCCGCAGCTCCCTCAGCAGAGCGACCCCAGCGGCGTCAGCGAATGAGATGTCTGCAAGCTCGAGGGATAGCTGAACGTTATCGGGGAACGTATGCACATTGCATGCTGTGCGAAGTTCCTCGACCCAGGGGCCCGTTATCCGGCCTTCTACCCGAAGAGTTACCGCAAACTTTGATGATTCGACAACCGTAATCCTCAGCACTGCGGTTCACCTGATCGCATCTGAAATCAATAAAAGCAATCGACATGCCATACACAAGATCAGACCAAGCCCGAGGCGATCTCCCGGGAGCTACTGAGACTGCCTGAGCGTATGCCTCTGTAAAATCTATGGGTTGGTGGGGCGTGTGGTCGGCTGTTCTGGTTCAGGCATCTCAGGACGCCTTTGCGCCCTCTTCCTCCAGAGTCCTGGGCTGAGAGGCGGCGCCCCCGTATTTGGTAATCACCTGGGAGTTTGTGCGAGAGGAACTACGACTGGCGGTGGCGCGAGGTCTTCAGGCCGAGTCTATCCATCCGATGGCGAAGAGTGTTTGGATGAAGATTGAGGATCTTCGCCGCGCCCTTGGGACCGTCAACCACCCCGCCGGCATGTTGAAGGGCGGCGAGAATATGGTTTCGTTGAACCTCGTCCAGCGTGAGAAGTGGCTTTGGAGACTTGAGGTCTGCTTGCCGATCTTCTGGACCGTCCGGTTCGGGTGTCTCCATGCCTTTTCCAAAGCCGGCAACCGGCATCAAATCGCGATCCAGCCGGAGAATCGGTCCCGCCGATACGATCACTGCCCGCTCAATGACGTTCTGCAGCTCGCGAATATTTCCGGGCCATGGATAATTCATCAGATTTTCCATCGACTCCGGTGAAACGCCTTCGATCTTCTTTCTCAACCGCTTGGAAAACTGGGACAGGCAGAAAGCGACGAGTTGGGGAATGTCGGAGCGGCGTTCCCGCAGCGGAGGAAGCTCGATGGGGAACACATTGAGGCGGTAGAAGAGATCAGAGCGGAATCGGCCTGCCTGGACGGCTTCAACCAGATTGCGATTTGTGGCGGCAATCACGCGCACGTCCACACGAACGGCGTGGCTGCTGCCTACCGGCTCAAATTCGCGTTCCTGCAAGACGCGAAGCAGCTTCACCTGCGTCTCCAGGCAAAGTTCCCCGATTTCATCCAGGAAGATGGTGCCGCCGTTGGCAAGCTCGAAGCGGCCGACGCGCCGCTCGAGCGCCCCCGTGAACGCTCCTTTCATGTGCCCAAACAGTTCGCTCTCTACCAAACCAGCCGAGATGGCGCTGCAGTTCACACTCACTAAGGCACGGCCACCGCGGGTACTGCGGCTGTGGATCGCGCGCGCCACGAGTTCCTTTCCTGTCCCCGTTTCTCCGTAAACCAGCACTGTTGAATCCGTGGGAGCGACCTGCTCCACGGCGTGGAGCGCCTTCAACAGTGCCGGACTACTACCCACGATTTCCTCGAAATTGTGCTCCGCACGCAGCTCCTCGCGGAGATAAACGTTCTCTTTCTCCAACCTTGCCTTCAGGCTTGCAATCTCCTGGTAGGACTGCATGTTCTGAACCGCCAGCGCAACCTGGTTCGCCACATCCTGCAAGAAATCGGCATCCGCATCCGAATACCTATTCCTTTGCCGGCTCACGACGCTGAGCAGTCCAAAACACTTGGCTTGAAGAATAAGGGGCACGACACACAAAGAATGAATACCCTCGACGGCAAGACGGCGTTCATTGGGATACTGCTGCTCTTTTTCAAGATCGCCGCGCACGAGAGGCTGTAAGTGTTGGAATACCCAACTGCCGCAAGTCTCGTTGCTGCTAAACTCCAGCCCCGTCTTAAAGTAGTCCGATTGCAGTTCTCCCTCCACGGCAAGGAAACGGAAGGAATCTTTCTCCGGCTGATAGAGGGTGATCGCGCACCGCTCAAATGGGAAAACAGGCCGCAAGGCTTCGGAAATGGAATGCAGGAGCGCCCGCTGGGTAAGGTTCGTAATAATGGCATTGTTTATCTGAAGCAGGGTGCGGTTCTTCTCTTCGCTTTTTCGGAGCGCTGCTTCCGCCTGTATTCGGTCCTCGATGTCGTGAAGCGTTCCATACCACCTGACGACGTTTCCCTTATCGTCGCGCAACGGCAGTTGCCGGACCAGATACCACCGATACTCTCCGTCCGCTCGCCGGCGGCGTACTTCTACCTCGAAAGGTTCTCCACTCGCCAACGCCACCTGCCATTTGTCCATCACCCTGCCGGCATCATCGGGATGGACGAAGTTCCTCCATCCCCAGCCCAGCAGTTGCTCCCTGGAAAAGCCCGTGTAATCCAATAAACTTTGACTTAAAAAATCGACGGAGCCGTCCGGTAGACATCTCACGACGAAAGTCGGAATTGTTTCGATAATAGTGCGAAGTTCGTCTTCGCTTTTGCGGAGCGCTTCTTCCGCTTGTTTCCGCTGCGTGACGTCCTCGGAAAGCGCCATGATAAATCGCGGCATGCTTTCGGTGCCCGGAACCAAAGAAACGTTGTTGTTGACCCACCGCAAAGTGCCATCTTTGCGTCGGTATTGTTTCTCGATCTGAAACTGTTGTCGCTTTCCCTCTAACAGCTCTCTGATCAACACCCAGTTGGCGTCGCGATAATCCTCTTCCGTGATCTCGAGAAAAGTGAGCTTGCGGAGTTCCTCTTCTGTGTAGCCCAACATTTTCTCGTAGGCACGATTCACGGCTAGGAAGCGGCCGCTGAGATCTGTAAGCGCCACTCCGATGGCCGAATTCTCATACACGGACCGCCACCGCTCCTCGCTCTTCCGCAGGGCTTCCGCCGCTTGCCGCCGCTCCGTGATATCGATATAGGTGATCACGGCGCCCAATGTTTTACCTTCGCGAATGACAAGATGAGACCAAAATTCCACGGGAAAGCTCGTGCCATCCCTTCTCCAATAAATCTCATCATCTCTGTGGACGTTCTCGTTTCTTTGGAAACCCTTATAGATGGGACATTCCTCAATTGGATATGGGGTTCCGTCCTTTCGGGTATGATGTTCCAACGCGTGCAAGTTTTTCCCAAGTAATTCTGCCGGGGCGTCGTATCCGAGAATGCGCGCCGCCGAAGCATTTGCGAAAAGACAAGTGCCTTCTGAGTTGCAGCCACAGATTGCTTCCGAAGCGGAATCGAGTATCAGGCGGAGTCGCTCCTCGCCTTTGAGCAGGATATCTTCCGCCTGCACGCGCAAGGGGTTGTCATCAGAATGCGGCATAGAAATGTGGCTCCTCCTGGCCCGAGAAAAGAAGAAACGCCCTAATATGCCGGTATCAGACTGCTAGACGATGCTTCCGCCAAGCTTCTTGGATATCACTATATAGAATATTTCCTCATCCTTTCGCTAGTTTGGAGCGAAGATCGTTGTGGCACAACCAACGACAGGATTGGGATCGTTTAAAGATGCGCACCGGACTGATGGGAGGGAAACCATGCTCCACAACATATCTACGTTGCTGACGCGCAATCTTCAGGACGTGTTCGGTGAAAACGACCCTGCGGCCGGCGTGCCGCTATCGAGGAGATCTTCACGGAAGATACCGTATATGCGCGTTATCCACCAAAAAATCCTGGTGGGCCCGGAGGGATTCGAACCCCCAACCAAGGGATTATGAGTCCCCTGCTCTAACCGTTGAGCTACAGGCCCT
>JASIJW010000428.1:0-4104 GCA_030050035.1 Acidobacteriaceae bacterium
AATTGTTCGCAAAGCTGTTATTGACCACGTTGATGGTGGCGCCGAGGCTGGCAACGGCGCCGCCGGGACCGGCGTTGGCCGTATTGCTGGAGAAGGTGCTATTGACCGCCGTCATGTTGCCATAGGCGAAGATGGCGCCGCCGTCTCCGGCGGTGTTGCCGGTAAAGGTACTGCCGGCCACGGTGAGCTTAAGGCCGCTGAAGATTGCGCCGCCGCCACCGCCGGCGCTAACTGTGTTTCCGGAGAAGGTGCTGCCGGTAATCGTGAGTGTGGCGCTGGAGTAGATTGCGCCGCCTTCGGAGGAGGAGTTCCCGCTAAATACGCAATTGGAGACGGCGAGCGTACCCTGGTCTATGCTGATGCCGCCGCTGGTAAAGTCGGCGCTGGAGTTGCCGTTGGCAATGGTCAGGCCGGAGATGGCGACGACGGGCGCGATGCTGCGGCCAATGCTCATCACCTGGTACTGCCCTGCACCGGAGATGGTAAGAAGGCTGGCGCCCGGGCCGTTGATGGTGACGTACTGTTCGATGTCCGGCAGCATGCTGTTGAGCGTGGTCGTGACCGCGCTGGCAAACTTGCTCGAGTCAAAGTAAATATTTGCCGTGCCCAGGCTCGCCGCCTGGAGCAGCGCATCGCGCAGGCTGCAGGAGGCATCGGTGCCCGTGGTTGTGGAGCTCTGCACGGTGCAGTTCGAGGCTGTTCCCGCGTCGTCGACTGCGCTCGTCACTACGAGGCTTGGCGCGGGGTTGTTGGCGAGCGAGTAGGAGACGCTGCCGAGCGCGCTGAAGCCGCTGACGGAAGCTGTCACGTTGTACGGGCCGCCGGCCGTTCCGTCGGCCGTGGCCGTAATTGCGCAGGAGCCGTTTGCTGCCGTTACGCAACTTGCCGCTGAGAGGCTCGCAGTCGCTCCGGACGAAGGCGTGCTGAAGTTCACGGTCAAACCGTTCTCGGGATTGCCGTACTGATCGGTGACCGTCGCGGTCAGCAGCGTAGCGAAGGCCACGTTGGTATACGCGGCCTGCGATGCGCCGCCCGTAGTTGAGAGGTTGGCCGGCGTGTTTGCGCCCACGACGACAAACACCGAGCTCGTGAGGCTTGCGTTGCTGGTGTCGGTTGCGGTCACCGTCTGATAGCCGGCAGCCGTCAGCGTCATCTGCGCGCTGGCCTGGCCGCTGGATAGCTGCACTGTGGCGACTGTCGTGCCTGCAACAGTCAGCGACACCTGATCGTTATCGGAGGACACCAGATTGCCGTATGCGTCCTCACCATAGATGCTGACGGTAAAGGGCGTGCCCGCTGTGGCTGTTGACGGAGCGCTCACCACCAGTTTCGCCAAAGGCCCGGCGACGCCCGTGCCGCTCAAGCCGATGGTTTGCGTGGCATAGCTGGACGCAACCGCGTTGAGAGAATTGTCGGTGAGGATGGCGCTGCCGGTGATGCTGGCGACAGATGTGGGCGCAAAATCGATGGCGACGGTGCAGCTTGTGCCAGAGCCCAGCGTGTAGGCAGTCGTGGAGCTGGAACTGGTCTGTGTGCAGGTCGAGGAGTTGTCGTAAAAAAAGTTCGCGGAGACGCTGGGATTGTAGGAGCCGGAAGATGTGGGAAGGGTGAGAGTCAGAGCGGCGTTGCCGATGTTCTGAAGCGTCACCGTCTGCGGGCTGTCGCTGGAATTGCCAGAGTTGGCAATGGTGTTAACGAAGCTCAGACTCGGCGGGGTTGCGCGGTTGAGCTCGTTTACGCCGGCGTCGCTTGCGACATAAACATTGCCGCTCGCATCCAACACCACGCCGAAGTTGTAATTGAAGCCGTCGGCCAGCGTCGTCACGCAAGTGGAACTGGCGCAGCCTGCAGGCATCTCTGTCACTGCGCTATCGCCGTGATTCGCCACGTAGACGTTGCCGCTGGCGTCCAATGCCACGCCTTCGGGAAGGCTGAATCCGCCACCCAGGGTCGTCACGCAACTCGATGACGAGCAGCCGGCGGGCATCTCCTTCACCGCATTGTTGACGGTATCGCCCACATAGACGTTGCCGTTCCCGTTCACCGCCACGCCGCTGGGATGACTGAAGCCGCCGCCAAGCTCCGTCACGCAATTCGATGACGCGCAGCCTGGGGGCATCTCCTCCACCGCGTTGTTGCTGTAGTCTGCAACGTAGACGTTGCCGGCCCCATCCACTGCCACGCCGACGGGATCGCTGAATCCGCCGCCCAGGGTCGTCACGCAACTCGATGACACGCAGCCCGCAGGCATCTCCTTCACCGCATGGTTGCTAGAGTCTGCAACGTAGACATTGCCGGCGCCGTCCACCGCCATGCCGGTGGGATCGTCGAATCCGCCGCCCAGGGTCGTCACGCAGCTCGACAATGCGCAGCCGGCGGGCATCTCCTTCACTGCGTCGTTGTTGCCATCGGCCACATACACGTTTCCGTCCGCGTCTACCGCCACGCCGGTGGGATCGTCGAATCCGCCGCCCAGCGTGCTTTGCGCGGATGGACTGAAGACTGCCTGCGGCGCGGTTCCGGTACCGTAGACATCCACCGTTGCCAGCGGATTGTTCGACGCATCCGCGATGACCACCGCTCCCACCCGCTCTCCCGCATCACCGGGCGTGAAGGTCACGTCTACTGTGCAGGCGGTCTGGCTCGAGTAGGTCCGCGCTGTGCACAGGGTGGTGCTCGTGTCGTTGGGCGTGGGCTGGAAGTCGAGCGGATTGCCGTGAGCGTCTTTGGTTGCGCCCTGCGTAAGGATGTTGACCGAGCCGATCGTAGTGCCGGCCGCAACGCTGAAGGAGATGGTGGCCGACTGGCTGCACGGCGAAGGTGCAGAAGTGCCCGAAGGGCACACGTTTGCTGTGCCCATATTCACCGGGACCAACCGCAGTGTCCAGGTGTCGTTTAAAAGGTCGCTGCTGCCGTTGCCGCTGCCCCCAAAAAGCACCGCCTGGTTGCTCGCCGCGTCGTACGCCATCGAAGGCCCACTTCTCGCCGATGGACCGGCGGTCAGGTTCAGCTCGGTCCAGGTGCTCCCATTCCACGCCCAGGTGTCATTCAGATCACCGCTGGCGCTGTAGCCTCCAAAAAGGATCACCTGACCGCTCGCCGCGTCGTACACCATCGAGGCTGTATACCTGCCCGGCGGGCTGATAGCCGGATTCTGCTGCGTCCAGGTGCTCCCATTCCACGTCCAAGTGTCGCTGAGAAGGCTGCTTCCGTTGAAACCCCCAAAAAGTACCGCCTCGCCGCTTGCGGCGTCATACGCCATCGCGGCTGCATACCTGCCCGACGGGCTGGTAGCCGGGCTCTGCTCGGTCCAGGCGCTCCCATTCCATGTCCAGGTGTCGCTCAAATAGCCGGTGCTGCTGTTGTAGCCCCCAAAGAGCACGACCTGCCCGCTAGACGAGTCGTATGCCATCGTGGCATTCTGCCTGGCCGAGGGGTTGGTACTGGAACTCTGCTCGGTCCAAGTGCTTCCATTCCAAGTCCAGGTGTCGTTTAACGCGCTGCCGCTGCTGCCATAGCCGCCAAAAAGCACCACCTGCACGCTGGCAGGATCGTATGCTATCGCAGCATCCGCCCTAGATGGAGGGCTGGCAGCCGGGCTCTGCTGCGTCCAGGTGCTTCCATTCCAAGTCCAGGTGTCGCCCAAATAGCTGCCGTTCCAGCCCCCCAAAAGCACGAGTTGGCCGCTAGCCGGATCGTAGGCCATCGCGGCCCCACCCCTGGACGACGGGCTGGCAACCGGGCTCTGCTGCATCCACGGCAACTGCGTGACCTGCGCGCCCGCCGGAAGCACACAGAGTGCGGCAGCAAGCAGGGCGGCCACGCGGCGCAACCGGGCCTGTGCGGCATGGGGACGGCTTGGGAAGATGGCGGAGAAATTCTTAAGGCAATAGGAAGGCAGACAAGGAGCGAGCATTGTTGCGAACTCCGGAACCAAGGCGCAGAGGACCCTGTTGGGCAACCGCAGTCAACAGCGCTCCCGCGCCCCGCGGATGCGGTGAAAGTTTTGCGGCTCTGCGCGGCCCGTTCGTTCGAGTGATGAAAGGTTGAAGCCAACCAAGGACAGCGAGTGGAACAGTTCCGAGAGAAATCTCTTCCGCCTAA
>JASIJW010000429.1:0-5612 GCA_030050035.1 Acidobacteriaceae bacterium
AGCGGCAGCCGCCAGAATTTTTCTCCGGAAACTTTGAGCGCGGCGTCGAACTTCGCCCAGGTTTCGTCATCATTCGAAAAGCCGCCGGCGTTCACCATGCCCAGCGCCACTACGCATGCGCCGGTGAGCGTGGCCGCATCGATGAGGTGCGTGGCTCCGAGCTGCTTGGCGTAGGCGAGGCCATCGGCCAGCACAAGGCGGCCCTCGGCGTCAGTGTTGATGATCTCGATAGTCTTGCCGGACATGGCCGTCTGCACGTCGCCTGGTTTCTGCGCCGTGCCCGAAGGCATGTTCTCGGCCGCACACACAATGCCGATGACGCGCACCTTCGGCTTGAGCAGCGCAATGGCGCGCATGGCGCCGATCATCGCCGCACCGCCGGCCATGTCGTATTTCATCTTTTCCATGTTGTCGGCTGGCTTGATGGAGATACCGCCGGTGTCGAACGTGATGCCCTTGCCGACGAGGCCAAGCACTGGGCCGCTCTTTACGCCTTCCGGCTCATAGCGCATGACAATGAGCGCCGGCGGCTCAGCCGAGCCCTGCGACACGCTCCAGAACGCTCCCATCTTCAGCTCGTGCAGCTTGTCAGCGGAGTGGACCTCACATTTAATTCCAACTTCTTTCGCCATCTCGGCGGCACGTGCCCCGAGAACGGTCGGTGTAAGCTTGTTGCCCGGTTCGTTGACGAGCGTGCGGGCGAAATTCTGGCTCTCGCCGATGATGATGCCTTCAGCAAAGGCCGCTTCAACCGATTTACGGTCGGCGCTGGCGGGCACGGCGATGGTTAAAGATTGGATGCTCTGGTCCTTGCGGTCGCTGCGGTAGGTATCTGGATCGAAGTCGCCGACATACGCGCCTTCGACGATGGCACGCGCACTTTGCGCGGCGTCGAGGCCGTCGGCCGTAGGCAAGGCGATTGCCAGTTCCCGAATTCCGCGCGGCTTGGCGTAGCGGACGGTAGTTCCGGCAGCGTTGCGCACGCCGTAGACTGCGGCCTTGGACTGCTTGCCGAGGCCCACGATGAGCAGGCGCTTGGCGGCAAGGCCGGCGGGTGCGTGCAGCAGCACCGCCTCATTCGCGCCGGCCTTGAATTCGCCGCTTGCCAGCACCTGCGCGGCCGCAGACTTCACTTTCTCGTCGGCGGTGAGCAGCACGGGAGCGGGTTTGGCATCGGCGCCCTTGGCGGTTTGAGTGTCGGCGGCCAGTACGGCCAGCAATTCAGTCTGGATTTCGGAGAGAGGAGCAAACTTGAGTTCGGCTCGCATACGCCTATTGTGTCATCCGTCCGGTGGTTTGTGGCAAATGGCCCCGCCGGATTACGGCGCAGGTCCGAAGCTCGCTTCGGGGAATACGATTAAGCACGGTCGGCTGGATTCAGTACACTTGACGCTGGTCAATAATCAAAGGACAACCGGCGAATCAAAGGACAACCGGCGCGAGAGCACTGGCGGCGTTGCCCCCAAACGCTGCCCACTGTTCACTGACCACTGTCCACAGTTATGAGGAGGCACTGCGTTGGGTCGATTTACAGGGGTACTGGGGATTTTCGCTGTCCTGTTCGTTGCCTGGCTTGGTTCCACCGATCGCAAGCGCATCCGCTGGCGCACTGTGGCGTGGGGTTTGGGGCTGCAGATCTGTTTCGCCTTCCTGGTGCTTCGCTTCGACTACGGCCAACTGGCGATGACATGGGCGGGCGATGTGGTCAACCGTATGCTTTCGGCGACCTTCGCCGGCACGCAGGTGCTCTTCGGCCAGCTCGGCCTGCCCAACTCAGGATTTCTAGGCAAGCTTCTGGCGCCCAATTCAGGCGCCATCTTCGCTTTCCAGGTCCTGCCCACCATTATCTTCATTTCCGCGTTTTTCGCAGTGCTGTACCACATCGGCGTGATGCAGATCATCATCCGCGGCATGGCATGGCTGATGCTTAAGACCATGCGCATCTCCGGCGCCGAGAGCATGAATGTGGCGGCGAGCATCTTCATGGGCCAGACGGAAGCGCCGCTGACGATTCGGCCGTTCCTGGCGCGCGCGACGAAGAGCGAGCTGATGACCATCATGACCAGCGGCATGGCGCACGTTTCGGGCGGCATCATGGCCATGTACATTGCGCAGGGCGTGGAGGCGCGACACCTGCTCTCGGCCGTGATCATGACCTCGCCGGGAACGATCTTGATTGCGAAAATGCTGGTGCCGGAAACAGAAGTGCCGGATACGGAAGGCAAGGTCATCATCCCGAAGGACGAGTTGCACAAGGATGAGAATTTTGTGGGCGCAATCGCCCGCGGCACCATTGACGGTGGCAACCTGGCCTGGAACGTGGCGATTATGCTCATCAGCTTTCTGGCGCTGGTGGCGCTGCTCGACATGTTCCTCGCCTGGATCCACGGCGGTATTCACTGGTTTCCTTCGAGCCTGGGCCAGATTCTCGGCTTCGTTGGCGCGCCGGTGGCATGGCTTATCGGCGTTCCGTGGCGCGATTGCCCTGCCATCGGCAACCTGCTGGGCACGCGCATGGCGCTCAATGAAGTGGTCGCGTACATTCAGCTCGGTGCGATCAAGGCAACGCTGGCGCCGCGCTCGTTCACAATTGCCACGTTTGCGCTGTGCGGCTTTGCGAATTTGGGTTCAATTGGGATGCAGATCGGCGGCATCGGCGCGCTGGTGCCTGAGCGGCGCAACGACCTGGCACGGCTGGGCGTGCGCGCCATGCTGGCCGGCACCATGGCGAATCTGGTTTCAGCGTCGATTGCGGGGATTTTCCTGGGGTGAACGCTCGGGGTAGTGCATTTTGGGTTTGGCTCCGCCGCGACCACGCAGGGTGTTTGCGCTAGGTTATTGCGGGGAGGCTCGGATTAACTATTATGGGATTTTTGTGGGCTGCAGCCATGCGGTGCGGTATTGTTTTGCCGAATTACTATTCGTGCGCTTTGAAACGTGCTCGAAGGGCATTTCCAGACTTCCCATCGCACAAATTGTCGTACATGGTATAGCGACTGAATCTCCCTGAGGGGAACCAGCATCGTGCGGTTGCCGACTGTGAGCGAGCAACGCATGTGTTCTTATTGTCCACTGTTGCACTGAATCAAAAGGTCCGTTGGAGCACGCCAGCGACTTTCAACTCATGAGACGAGGGCTTTCTAAGGGAAATCGGAAAAGCCTAGCCTTATCGCAGCGAAAGAAATATGCCGGCGATTGTCGCGCTCATCAAATTTGACAGTGTTCCGGCGATGACCACACGGATGCCGTAGCGCGTCACCTCGGCGCGCCGCTCAGGCGCCACCACGGAAAAGCCGCCCACGAGGATGCCGATGGAAGAGATGTTGGCGAAGCCGCACAGCGCAAAGGAGACGATGGCAAGCGTCTTGGGATCGAGCACCGGCAAGCCCGCCGCGGCAACGGCAGCAGCGCCTTTCAAATAGGGTGAAAGCGCTACATACGCAACAAATTCATTCAGGATCATCTTCTGCCCGAGAAAGACGCCGGCCACTCGTGCGCTGTGCCAGGGCACTCCGATCAGCCAGGCTAGCGGTGAAAACAGCTGACCCAGCAGGTACTCGAGTGTCCATTGCGGATGCCCGAACCAGCCAAAGATATGTCCGGTGATACCGTCGGCCAGCGCGATTAGCCCGATAAACGCCAGTAGCATGGCCCCCACGCTGACCGCAATCTGCAGGCCCACGGTAACGCCGGATGCCGCGGCATCAATCACGTTGGCAGGTGGGTGCTCGTCGAAGCCCACATTCTGGAATTGCACCGTGCTCTCGCCCGCGCTGGGGCAGATGATTTTGGCAAACAGCAGTCCGCCGGGAATGGCCATGAAAGAAGCCGCGAGCAGATAATCCATGCGCACTCCCAGCCCCGCATAGCCGGCCAGCACCGACCCGGCCACTGAGGCCATACCGCTCGACATGACCGCAAACAACTCCGGTCCGCTCAATTGGTGAACGAAGGGTTTGACCATCGCAGGCATCTCGCTCTGTCCCAGGAATATGGTGGTCACTGCGGAAAACGACTCAACCTTCGAAACCCCGATCACCTTCTGGAAGATTGTGCCCAGGACAAGCACGATTCCCTTCATCAGGCCAATGTAGTAAAGGACCGAAATGAGCGAAGTGACGAAGATGATCGCCGGCAGTACGCGGAATGCAAACACAAACCCCGTATCCCCGAAAAGCTGCATCATTTTCGGGGAAACCAGCCCGCCAAATAGAAACGTGATGCCGCTGTTTCCGTAGTCGAATACCTGGTTGACCACGTTGGCTGCAGAGCCAAGAATCTCTTTGCCCATGGGCACGAACAGCACAAAGGCACCGATGGCAATCTGCGAGAGGAGCGCGGCGATGACCACGCGAGGGCGGATCAGCCGACGGTTGTTGGACACGGCAAATGCAATCAGAAGCAGAGCCAGCATGCCAAGCATGCCGTGAGCAATACTCACTGCAATTCCTCCGGAACGCGCCAGCAGCGGCCCGCTCAAGCGGGGGCGCGAGGGGCTGTCGCCGCGCCCTCCAGCAAAATGGTTCTGTCAAAATCTACATGCATCCTATCAGCCCGCCATGCGGCCAGGCAGATGCGGATAGGGATGGGCCGATGCTTAGGGGAACCTTTGCGCAAGTCCGGTTTGAAGGATATGGGTCTCAGCCCGTACATTAAACTTCCAGAAAATGAATAAGGATTTAGCCAGCACAGAGCCTTGCATCCTCGCTGACCCGTTAGCCGATTTTAAGAACTTGAAACCACAAATCCAGGCAGACACGGAATTCATCCGCCCGTTGCCCATGGAAGGATTTTGCTCGATGATGCATCGAAAGTTGACCCCTCGAAAGCTCAGCGTTCTCGTTCTCGCGCTCACCACGCTGCCGTGTTTTGGGCAATCGAAGACCGCGCCTGCGGGCGATATGCCCGACGCTGCCGGCCCGCTCGCGCACCTTTCGCCCAAACTTTCGCGCCGCGATGTGGGCAAGGCCATGAAGCTGGTGGCTGACTGGCAGCTTGGCCGCATGCCCGCGCAGCCGCAGACCGACTGGACTTTTGCTGCGCTCTATGCGGGCTTCATGGCTGTGCCCAAGAAAATTGGCGGCGACAAATACCGGCAGGCCATGCTCGACGTTGGCAATCGGCTCAACTGGCAACCCGGCCCCCGCGTGATGCACGCCGACGATCAAGCCATTGGGCAGATGTACATGGAGCAGTATTTCCTACAGAAAGACTCGAAGATGATGGACTCGATGAAGGCGCGGCTCGATACAGAGATGGCAGCGCCTGAGTCAGAGTATGCTACCGTGCTGCCCAGGCATTGGGACACGGCCCGCTATCCGAACATGCCGCTGTGGTGGTGGTGCGATGCGCTGTTCATGGCGCCGCCTGTTTATGCCGATATGTTCCACGCCACCGGTGACCGGAAGTACATCGACTTCATGAATCGACAGTGGGACGCGACGACCAACCTGCTCTACGACCGTACAGAGCACCTCTACACGCGTGACGCGACGTTTCTCGACAAGCACGAGAAGAACGGCAGGAAGATCTTCTGGTCGCGCGGCAATGGCTGGGTGATGGGCGGGATCGTCCGCGTGCTGCAGCAGTTGCCGCCTGACTCGCCGCTGCGG
>JASIJW010000430.1:0-5552 GCA_030050035.1 Acidobacteriaceae bacterium
TGCTCCAGCAGCGTCAGGATGGCGCTCGCGATCTCCTCGTCATCCACTGTTACGATCTCGTCAACGTAGCGGCAGACCAGCGGAAACGTCAGGTCGCCGGCGCGGCGCACGGCAATGCCATCGGCGACCGTCGCCTCGGCTGCGATGGTCACCGGCGCGCCGGCCTCGCGCGCCCGCAGCATCGAAGGCAGCTTCTCCGGCTCCACGCCGATCACTCGAATTCTCGGATTGGTCTCCTTCAGCGCGCAGGCCACGCCGCTGATCAGTCCTCCGCCGCCGATCGGTGCCACCACCGCCTCAATGTCCGGCACCTGTTCGAGCAGTTCGAGGCCAATGGTTCCCTGCCCGGCGATCACCTCCGGATCGTCGAACGGGTGAATGAACGTGCGGCCCTCCTCCACCTTGCGTCGCAGGGCCTCTTCGCAGGCCTCGTCGTAGCTGGCCCCGTGCAGGATCACCTCCGCCCCAAACGACCGCGTCGCCGCCACTTTCACCAGCGGCGTGGCCAGCGGCATCACAATCTGCGCGCGGATACCCAGCACGCCGGCATGAAACGCGACCCCCTGCGCATGATTTCCGGCGCTGGCTGCAATCACGCCCCGCTTGCGCTCCAGTTCGCTGAGCGTGAGCAGCTTGTTGAGCGCCCCGCGCTCCTTGAACGAGCCCGTCCGTTGCAGGTTTTCAAGCTTCAAATGCAGCGGCAGGCCGGCCATTTCGGAAAGCGAATGCGACATCTGACACGGCGAGCAGTAAATCGCCTCGCCAATCCGCGCCCGCGCCGTGTGAATACTCGCCAAAGTAACCGAATCCACTGCCACTCCCATCGCCCGTTCACCTCAAATGTCAACTGTAGAAAGACACAGAAACACAAAAGCCACCACCGCGTGTGCGGGGTGGCCTGTATATTCGCCCGATTCTTCCGTCAGACCCGGTCTACCCCGCGTGCACTTTTCCAATGTGCATAGACCCGCTAATTCGCATCTTGCGAATCGGGGCAGGCACGCGGACGGCGGAGATCTGGTTCATCTGACGTTATTTTGAAGTAGACCAGAGCCGGCCGTTGATGGTCAAGAAAACTTGGGACAGGTCTCCAGCGCCTCATCCCGCCGCCGCGCCCTCGAGCGCCGGTTCCAGTGCCGCCTTGGCCGGCTTTGGTGGCAACTTCGGCATGCGGCGCACGGTCAACACCGTGATATCGTCCTCTTGGCCGAAGCTCCGCGCCATGTCGGCGATGGTAAACGCCGACTGGTTGCTCAGGTTGTGCACGCGCTCAAAACCGAACAACTCACCCGAGGGCCGCCGGGCCTCGACTACCCCATCCGACAACAGCAGCACGCGGTCGCCGGGATGAAGATACAGCCGCACATCTTCGCGCTTTGTCTCGAAAACGAACCCCAGCGGCAGCCCGCCGGGCACCGAAATCTCCTGGCTGTTCAGGTAGGGCGGCAGATGGCCGGCGTTGGCCAGCACCAGTTCGCCATCGGTTCCAAACAACGCCGCCTGGCAGGTGGTAAAGCTTTCGGTCCCCACCAGAACGCGGTTCAACTCTTCCAGAATCCGCGCCGGACTCTGCTCGTTCATCCTTCGCAGCGCGCCCATGATCATGGAAACGTTCATCGCGGCCTTCATTCCCTTGCCGGCCACGTCTCCAATCACTACAAGTAAGCCACCATCGCCCACGGTCTGCACGTGGTAAAAGTCCCCGCCAACCTCATTCGCCGGCGTGTATACGGACTCGATCTCGAACCCCGGCGTTTCCACCTTTTCCTGCGGGATCATCAGCTCCTGCATGTTTCGCGCCGCCGCCAGTTCGCTGGTCGCATGCTGCTGCTCGCGCTGGATGCGCAGGAAGCGCCCGAAGATGATGATCACGATCGCCAGCACGCCGGTGAAATCGGCAATCGACGCAAGGCGGATAGGAATCGGGCCCGCCATGAAGGTGAATGGCTCATGGTACGGCCGGCCCATGAACTCGCTCATGCCCGCCGTCATCGCCGGCTCAATGCTGCCCACGATGCTGAGCACCAGCGGCACCAGCAGCAGTCCTGCCTCGAAGTTCCGCCGCAGCGATGCCGCCAGCAGCGTGACAACGGTAAAGATCAGCCAGACCCCAATCCACAACAGGCTGCCCACAAACACGATTGTCAGCGCCGCCGCTACGAGCGAGTTGTTATGCCCCACCAGCAGCAGCGTAGGTGCCACGCCCGCCAGGATCGGTGACGTGTACCGCAGACCCTGCGTGTACCAGCGCCGTTTCAGCGACAGGAAGGACATCAGGAACTCAAAGAACAAGTAAGCCGAGACAAGATAAAGCTGCAGAACCAGCGCCGCAAACCACAGACTGTCCAGCCGCCCGGAGCTCCCAGCCATCTCCACAAAGCCAACCGGCGCCATTGCTAGCTCATGCAGCGCCAGCCACAAGTATTCGTTGTGGCCCTTCTGCGCCACATACAGCGCGAGCAGAAATCCCGCCAGCACCACCAGCAAAACCGAATACACCAGCCGCGGCAACCTTTCGAACAGGTTGTGATTCTCCCACAGCTCGACATAGCGCTCGAGATCCGTCGGATCCCCAAGCCGCAGCGTCCGGTTGACAAAGAAATTCGTATACGCCGAGTAGCCGAAGGGAATGTAAATGGTCCGCAGCGCCAGCGTCAGCTCGGTCTGGTTCGGTGGTACGTTCAGCCGGTAGAGCCGCGTAATCTCCTGGTAACGCGCCGGATGATCGCCGTGCGGCCCATCAGGATGGATCAACTGTCCGTTCGCGAACACATCCGTCGTCGGACCGGTTGAGCCGGCGCCGAAAGTTGTGCTCCGCACCACCGGCAGCTCGACCACCAGCGCCACCGGCCCGTGATTCGGCGTCAGCCGCACATGCATCCGGAACCACGCATACCGGTGCCGTTCGTCCTCAGGCAGGCCAACCTGCACATGCACATGCCCGCTGGACAATTGCTCACCCTCGGCGCCAGCCTTCGCCGCAGGCTCATCATCCGGATCCTGGTCGGGCACATCGGCCATCGCCTCGCCCGCGTCCCGGATTGCCCATCCGGAATCGTCGAACCCCGGCTGTGCCGCCGCCGGATCGGCCGTGATCCCCACGCGCCAACCTTTGTCCAGCAAGATGGGAGCGCCCAGTCGGGTCGCATCAAATACCGGTCCGGGCGGGTTTTCGCGCATCGCTGCGCTGCCATTATGCGTCGCGCTGGCACGAGGATGCGCGCCCCTGGCCGTCGCCTGGCTCCAGGCCACGGCTCCGTATAAGACCAGAACTGCCGCGCTTAGTCTCGCTGCCCGCACGCCTTCCTCCGGTTCCGTCCTCTCAATCTAATCCACCGCGATCCAGGCTCCAAGTGTCATCGCAATACCGTTTCAGGGGCCCACTCCGGTAAGCTAATAATTCCCTTTTCCCGGCTGCCGTTCCGGATGATACTTGCGTCTAAACCGGTAAGCGAAGCGGCATTGCCGGGCGGCCGTGTAACTTCGCGCTGGAGGTTGGTTATGAGGGCAAATTCAATGGGTTTGCGGTCTGCCATGCTGACCGGTCTGGTCCTGGCCCTTTCCGCTGGGCTCTCCGCGCAGTCAACCGGCCAATCAAACGGATCGCAGGCCAGCGGGTCGCAGAACCCTCCTGCCAGTTCACCCAGCGCTCAGTCCACCCCTGCGCCTTCCGCGCAACCCGCGCCGGGAACCACCCCGGTCGGCAGCGACCAGGCGGCGCCTCCAGCAGGCAAGCAGCAGAGCAACGATCAGGCCACGCAGCAACCGGCCCAACAACCTGCCCAGCAGCCGGCTTCGACCACCGACAATCCCTGCGATACCTCCGCCAAGCCTGGCACCACGCCGGTAGGCGGCGACGCCGCTCCGCCTCCTTGCGCCGATAAGAACAAGAAGGACAAAGACAAGGACAAGAAGAAGGATAAGGACGCGGACGACGAGAACGTCAAGGTCGATCCCGACAAAGTGGTTGAGCCGGGCAGCGAAATGATCAAGATCAAGCCCGGCAGCATTGAGGACGTGAGCGCCGTCGGCAATCGGGACATCGGCGGCCGCGGCATGGGCAACTGGTACTCTACGGAGTCCGAGATCAAAATGGGCAAGCAGTACGCCGACGAGCTCGAAAAGAGCGCGCGTTTCATCACCGACCCGGTCGTCGACGAGTACGTCAACCGCATCGGCCAGAACATCGTCAAGAATTCCGATTGCAAGGTGCCCTTCACCATCAAGGTGATCGACTCGGATGAAATCAACGCCTTCGCCCTGCCCGGCGGATTCTTCTATGTCAACTCCGGCCTCATCCTCAATGCCGACGAAGAGGCTGAGCTGGCCGGCGTCATGGCCCATGAAACTGCCCACGTCTGCGCGCACCACGCGGCCCGCGAGATGACGCGCATGAACTACGCGCAGCTCGGCACTATTCCGCTCATCATTCTCGCCGGCGGAAGCTGGACCGGCTACGGCATCTACGAAGCCAGCTCGCTTGCCATCCCAATTGCCTTCCTGCAGTTCTCGCGCGACTTCGAGGCGCAGGCCGACTACCTGGGCGTTCAGTATATGTACCGCGCCGGCTACGATCCGCAGGCCTTCATCAGCTTCTTTGAAAAGATCCAGGCACTCGAAAAGCGCAAGCCCGGCCTGGTGGCCAAAGCCTTCAGCGACCACCCGCAGACGCCCGATCGCATTCTCCACACGCAAGAGGAGATTGCCCGCATTCTGCCGCCCAAGGCCGAATACATGGTCACAACGTCAGAGTTCGACGACGTCAAGGCACGCCTCGCCCGCATTGAGAACAAGCGCCGCCTGACCGACACCAAGGGCATCACTCGTCCATCGCTTCGCCGCGCCAGCAACAATCCCAACGACCAGGATGGCAGTCAGGGCGGGGACAACGGCAATGACAATGGTACAGACCAGCCAACGCTACATCGCCGCGACGACCAGAACTGAGCAGCGAAGACAAGATCACGAAAAAGAGGCCCGCCGTTAAGGCGGGCCTCTTTTTTCAACGAGCGACCAGCCCGGATTCAATGACGGCAGCAATCTCGCCAGTATCCCCGCTAACCCGCTGACTCGCTACCCGGCGCAGCCCGGCTGACTCGCCGTTTTTGAGTACCATCCGTCACATCAACCCTACATCTGGGGCCCGATTCCTCCAGTTCCCCAACAGCTAGGCTGCGGTCCCGCGCCCTGCACCGGAATGGGAATTCGAAACTGGACTAATCACAGGTAAATTCCTGAAAATCCTTGAACTCCCCGCCAATCCCGCGTTATATACAAAATTACCGGCAGGTACGCCGGAATCCGCCCTGCACCCTTTTCCCGGAGGCACGTATGCGCAACGCCGCGGCCCGCTCCAATCTGTTAGTTCCCGAAGTTCGCGAAGTCATGGACATCCGCCAGGCCTCCGGCTATCTCGGAATCTCACCCGACACGCTCTACAAATACGCCTCCGAGGGCTTCGTTCCTGCATTCAAGCTCGGCAACCGCTGGCGCTTCAAGCGCAGCCGCCTCGACGAGTGGATGGACCGCCAGAGCGACATGCACTCCAGCCC
>JASIJW010000431.1:0-6086 GCA_030050035.1 Acidobacteriaceae bacterium
CGGTTCATCGGGAAGCAGCGGCGGCTCAACGGGAAGCGGCAGCGGTTCATCGGGAAGCAGCGGTAGCGGCTCAACGGGAAGTGGCAGCGGTTCATCGGGAAGCAGCGGCGGCTCAACGGGAAGCAGCGGCGGCTCATCGGGAAGCAGCGGCAGCGGCTCAACGGGAAGCGGCAGCGGTTCAACGGGAAGCAGCGGCAGCTCATCAGGAAGCGGATCCGGCCAAACCAACGGCTACTATGTATCCACTACTGGAAGCGACTCGACCGGGGACGGATCCATGAGCAACCCTTGGGCGACCATCGCTTACGCCTCTACCCAGGTGAAGGCGGGCGCGACAGTGTATGTTGCAGCGGGCGTCTATACCGGATCGTTCACGACCAATTCGTCGGGCACGTCTTCGGCTTATATCACCTATCAGGCGACGACGGCTGACTTCAGCCAGAATGTGAACTGCGCTCAGGTTGCTGCCAATCAGGGAAATCTCAACACCTGTGCCCAACTGGTGGGAACTAATAATGATGTCTGGGACAATAATGGAGACTACGTAGCTATAAGTGGTTTCGATGTTAGTGAGCCAGCCGGTCTTGTCTGCCCATACGGTTCATGTACCAATGGCATCTACACCCAAGGCAATGCAACGTTGATCGAAGGTAATTCCGTGCATGATGTATTAACCGAAACTTGCAACGATTATGGCGGCGCGGGGATTACGCCAACTGGTACGAATAATGAAGTAGTAGGTAATTACGTTCATAATATTGGTCCCTATCCTGCAGCCTGCGACTACGTACACGGCATATACTTTAACAATGTAGGTGGTTACGCATACAACAACATTAGCTTCAACAACGCGGGCTTTGGTATTCAGATGTGGCACAACCCCGCTAACCTTGCAATCTTTAACAACACAATTTTCGCAAATGCTACAGGTGGAATCGTATTAGGTACTGATACCAGCGGCGTAAATGTTGACGATATTACCGTTGCTAACAACATCGTAATGGACAATGGAAACGCATCTGGTGGTGAAAATGGTGGAATATCGGAGCAAGGTTATACCGGACACAATACCTTCGAGAACAACTTAGTGTATAACAACGGCGGCGGCGGGATGGTTCTACAGAACGGAGACACTGACACTGGAACAGTGACTTCTAATCCGCAATTTGTGAACTATACCGGCACTTCGACGGGCAACTACCATTTGCTGTCCACCAGTCCGGCTCTGAACGCGGGCACATCGACTGGTGCTCCAACCACCGATTTTGATGGCAATGCGCGACCGCAAGGCAGTCCGGTCGATATTGGAGCATATCAGTACGAAGCCGCTGCCGCGCAGTAGCGACCGGCACAGCGGGTCTCAACCTCGGCCTGTGCCTCGCTGTTGATCTAAGTGCCACTTCCTGGGCAATCTCTGCTATGCAGAATTGCCCAGGCCTTACACTAGATCGCGCCGCATCCAGACTGCAAGCCCCTGGGCCAGCAGCATTGCAATTAAAGGGCGCAGTGGCAGATCCGTTGCGCCTTTGCGCGATTCTGCTAAGGATGCCAGCGTCCGGCGGCGCACAATCCCATTCTCAACCAGCGTGGCATGCGCGCGATGCGGTTGTACGCGACCCGCCGTGCGCCGAAGGATCGGAAAGAAGTCTCAATCGGCTTGTGCATCGACCCCTCAAAGTCGAAAACCGCTGTGCGCTGTGCGGCAAACTCGATAAGGCTCCAGACCAGAAGCACCGCTCCTCCGCTCGAGCCTTGTTCGGTGTCATGGCCACCTGCTAGCCAGTAACCGCGCTGCGCGTCCCATACAAACAGCTCGGCGGCGTGAACCTTTCCGTTGCCGTCTATGGCTGCCATACACACGCCGGCCTCATGCCCGCGTGCGGCTTCATAGAGCCGGCAAAGATACTGCAAGGAGTAGGGGCAGTTGCGCTGCTGGCGCTGAAAGCTTCCACACGCCGCCTCAAACACAACTTCGGGACCACACTCTCTCACCGTCAAGCCCAAGCGCCGCGCTTTGCGAATGTTGGTTCGCCGTTCCCCATCCATGTTCTTCCAAATGCGATCGAGCATGGGAAGATCGTCGAGTACGTAGGTATAGTGCGTGGTCTGACTGTATCCACTCCAATAGAAAGGGAGCCAGTTCTGGCAAGCGGAATGGAATGATTGCATAAAAACGGGCTCACGCGAAAGCCAATCCGCGAACAAGCCTGAAATTTTATTCTCGCGCGCTTCCTGGTTCGCTTTTTTCCCCGGCGATGGAGCGATCGCCATGCCCAACGTGGCTGTCAGCTTGGGCATGCCGCAAATACGCATGCCGAGTCTGCGCTCGTAATGCAGTGGAATTCCGGCAACGAGCTGCCCCGATTCGAAATATCCCAAAATCCGCACCTGACTGCACGCCGCTCTTAACCACCACGATTTCAAGAAGACGGAACATTGCGGCGAGTGTTCGACCAGCGCGTCCCATTGTGGAATTTCTTCCGGAGTCAACAACGAAAGGCCAGCTTTGCGTGACTGCAAAGCGCCCTTTGGTTGGCGGCAATGTAATTCCGTTTCCGGCAATGCCGGCTCCGGGTGGACAGTGAAGGTGAGCGTCTGCTGCGGCTCCGCGATCGCTTTGCACTCTGACTTTTCGACAATCTCAGGCATGCGAAATCCTCCTGTCGATGATCTGCTTGCACGCGAGCTCGATAAAGCATGAAAGCGGGAGAAAAGAAGTTCATTAATCCATAGCGCGCCTACAAAGTGATTCCGTTAGAGCAGTGGACGCGCAGAAAAGATCGCCGTCCTCCTGGGATTTGCTAAGAGGCCAATGCCATTTCATCTCGGTCATCAACCGGCGGGATCGGTCTCTGTGCGGGCTGATAACCGAGCTCCATTGCCATCAGATTTCCAATCAACGCATCGCGGTTGCCGTTGCGTGCCGCATCGATGAGCGTATCGAGTCTGCTCCGAAAATCCACTTCCTCCAACGGAGTGCAGGCAATCTCGGAAATCTTCTCAAAACGCGTCTGATTGAGCGATTCTCCGCCGCAGGCTAGTTCTTCCTCCATCTTTTCACCGGGGCGAAGACCGATGATCTGGATGGGAATATCTCGGTCGGGCTGGAAGCCGGCCAGTTCAATCATTTCCCGAGCAAGGTCAAGAACGCGGCGAGGGTTGCCCATGTCAAGTACGAAAATCTCATTGCAGTTCGCCAAACTGCCTGCGCACAACACCAGTTGCACCGCCTCCGGAATTGTCATAAAGAAGCGCACAATGTCGGGATGAGTGACTGTGACCGGGCCGCCCTGTTCGATCTGGCGCTTAAAGAGCGGGATCACGCTTCCGCGGCTTCCCATTACGTTGCCGAAGCGTACCGATGCCGCTTTTGTGAGGCTGCCGGATGTATAGTGCTGCAAAAGCTTTTCCCCAATGCGCTTGGTCGCGCCCATCACGTTGGCCGGGTTTACGGCCTTATCGCTGGAGATGAACACAAGCCGCTCGACTCCTGTATCGCGGCACGCCTCCAGCACGTTCTTCATGCCCATCACGTTGTTCAGCACCGCTTCGCAGGGGTGTTTCTCCATCAGCGGCACATGTTTGTGGGCGGCGGCATGAACCACTACCTGGGGGCGATACTCTTTGAATATCCACGAAATGCGCTCGGCGATCTTGATGTCTGCGATCACCGATTCAATGCTTGATTTGGGATGGCAGAAGCGCAGCTCCTGCTCAAGGTCGTAGATCGAGTTCTCATCCTTGTCGAGCATGATGAGCTGATCCGGGTTGAGCAGCAGCAACTGACGGCACAACTCGCTGCCGATCGATCCGCCGGCGCCGGTCACCAGCACCTGTTTGCCCTCGTATGCGGTGTGTACCAGCGGCGGGCACGCGTCCGCTGCGGCGCTGGTGCGCCCAAGCAGGTCTTCAATTCGGACCTCGCGCACGCGGCTGATCCTCACCCGCCCGGCGATGATCTCTTGGGCTGGGGGCACAATCGTGGTCTTGACTGGAATGGCGTTACATTGCGATAGAATCCGCGAGATCATTCCGGGCGGTGGGGTGGCAATGCTGATCATCACCTCGTCAATCTGGTTGCGGCGCACAATTGTCGACAGGTTTGCGCCCGAACCCAATACACGCTTGCCGGCGATGATGCTTCTGCGCTTGTGCGGATCGTCGTCGATGAAGCCGACCACCCCAAGACCGCCGTGGCTGGCCAGTTCGTGAACCAGCATCACGCCCGCACGGCCTGCTCCATAGAGCAGAACACGTTTCCTGCTGCGGCGCACGTCGCGCACCGCGCGATCGCTGCGCTCCTGTGCGATGCGGCATACGCTGCGGATAGTGATAAGCCCGCCCAGGCTGAGCAGGTACTCGGGAACCACGATGCCCAACGGAAGGCGCAGCCAATATGCGAAGGCATAGCTGGGAGGGTAAAGCCAGCGCAGCAGAAGCAGCGCTGCTGTGACCCACACCAGCGACCGGGCAATGGCAATGACATCGGAAAGGCATACGAATCTCCACAGGAACCGATGCACGCCAGAAGTGTGAATGAACAACATGCGAACGCCAATGAGAACGGGGGCCCATAGAACCATTTGGAGAAGATGGGCGTGAGAAAAATCGTCCGCGTACCGAAGGACGCAGGCAGTCAGGAAAGAGACCAGAATGATGGATCCGTCGATCGCCAATTGCGCTCCGCGATAATGACCGTCGCCGCATTTCTGCAGCCGGACCACCAATCGAGATCGAAAGGGCGAGGCCGGCACGGTCGCAACTGCGCTCGGTGGCGCAGTCGCCGCGCAGCGGGGGATGGAATCAATGGGTAATACGGACACAGTGCCTCCTTAGATTGCGGCTTATTCTTTGTACTTGCGCCTGCCGCAAGGCCAGCCTTGTCAGGCAGGTTTCGAATCGACCTGACCGGCTTTCCGAATGGCCTCGCTACATGCGAACGGCGCCATTCGACTTGTGTCGCGGCCGTGCCTTCGAGGCAGTAAACGGCACACTGTTGCCGCGATGATCTTGAGATCCCCGGCGAGGCTGGCGGTGCGGCAGTATTCGATGTCCGTGGTCAGCTTCTGCGGCACAAGCACGCGCGAGTAGTAATCTTCCCGGTCCGGTTGCGCAGCCAGCAACGACTCTTCATCGACAAAGGCCAGCGACGCCGGACTGGTAATGCCTGGCTTAAAAGACAGAACCTGTCTTTGCCTGGCTGTGTACCGGGCAACATATTCGGGAAGCTCAGGGCGCGGGCCGACCAGGCTCATCTCACCGGTCAGCACGTTGACGAGTTGGGGTAGCTCGTCAAGTTTCCATCGGCGCAGCCTGCGGCCCACGGCCGTAATGCGCGGATCGCCAGCCGCGGTGATGCGTGGCCCTCGATTGGAAACGATCATGGTGCGGAATTTCAGAAGCTCAAAGAGCCGTCCCCCGCGACCGACACGGCGCTGGCGGAAAAAAATGGGCCCCGGCGAACTGAGGCGCACCGCAAGCGCGCAGGCGAGGAAGACAGGGAACAGCACGATCAGGCCGGCGACAGCGCCAGCAAAATCGAGCAACCGCCTGGACCCACTAATCTGCCATTCACCTGGTGATGCAGGGATGGGTGTTTGATGATCAGCGTTGGTCAGCGGCGTCCGCACCATCGACTCTCTTTCGTCGGCAGAATTTGGAGCGGCGAATGCGACCGGGGAAACCTCGAGGGGCATTGCGGCGCCGGTCCGGCGATATCGCATGGCGATCTCAGCGAGCGCGTCGATGACACGCGCCTGGTCCTCGTCGGTCATGCCCGGATAAAGCGGCAGCGAGATGCAGCGATCGAAGTAGTCTTCGGCCACAGGAAAATCTCCTGGGGCATATCCCCAGCGATCGCGATAGTAGGGATGTAGATGGAGCGGAATGAAGTGCACAGAGACGCCAATACCGCGCTGCTTGAGCTCCTCAATTACGCAGTCGCGATGAATTGTCAGTGCTCCCGGGCGAACGCGGATGACGTAGAGGTGCCAGGCGTGCTGTACGTCGGGGCGTGAGGTGGGAAGTTCGTAGGCATCAAGTGCGCTGAGCGCCTCGGTGTAACGCGCGGCAAGCAGGCTGCGACG
>JASIJW010000432.1:0-9203 GCA_030050035.1 Acidobacteriaceae bacterium
TTGGACGTCTACTCGAAAACGTGGTGGGACGAACGGGTCGAGGCTGTGAACTGGATCGTGGAAGCGGTGCTCAGTGAACCAGACGAGAAAGACGCTGCCTCAAGTCGTAATTCTGCGCTGGAGAAAGCATCCGAAGGCGAAGAGTGGGAACCCTTTCGGGAACCTAACGCGGTTTAGCCAGGTCAGATCTCAATGTAAGTGCTTGAATTAAATGGTCGGGGAGAGAGGATTTGAACCTCCGACCCCCTGGTCCCGAACCAGGTGCTCTACCAGGCTGAGCCACTCCCCGACATGCAGTGCGGATGCGCACCCGCGAAGAAATTTATACTTATGTTGACGCGCGGCCTGGCGCGGTCAGTCCCTCGGATGCGCTTTTTCAAGTGTAGCAGAAAGCAGCGATGTGGCGGAGCACAGCGAAGCGTGCCGCACGGGCAAAGACGCATCTACATCTCGACCAGCGCATCGGCGATGCTCAGATGCTCATCGAGAGCGGCCAGCCCCAGGTCGATTTCTTCCTTCGTCACGATGAGGGGTGGTGCGATGACAAAGTGGCTGACCCAGGCCTGAATGGCAACGCCCTGCGCCAGGCATTTAGCGGCGATCTGGTCGACCACCAGCGGCTTGCCCTCCACCTTGTCGCGCATGGTGTTGAAGCGCTGTTTTGTCGCGCGGTTCTTCACCAGCTCGACTGCGAAGAAGAGCCCAAGGCCGCGCACATCGCCCACTGAAGGGTGCTTTGCCTTGAGCACCTCGACGCTTTCGCGCAAGTAAGGCTCGAGTTCCGCCGCGCGCTCCACGAGTTTGAGCCGTTGCATCTCTTCGATGGTGGCAACCGCAGGCCCCAGCGTGAGCGGGTGCGCCTCGTACGTGTGGCCATGCGCAAAGTAATGGTCCTCGAAGTATTCAGCAATCTTGCCCGTGGTTGCGCAGAGGCCGAGCGGCACGTAAGCTGACGTAATTCCCTTGGCCGTCACCAGAATGTCGGGCTTCACGCCCCAGTGGTCGACGGCGAACCACCTGCCAGTGCGCCCCCAGCCGGCCATCACCTCATCGGCGATCAACAGCACGCCGTGGTCGTCGCAGATCTCGCGCAGGCGCGGGAAATACTCCGGCGGTGGAACGAGCACTCCATTGGTGCCCACCACAGGCTCTACAATCACGGCAGCCACGTCGCTCTCGTTGCGGATCATGTGCTCGATGTAATCCGCGCAGGCGATGTTGCAGCTCGGATAGGTGTGCTTGATGGGGCAGTCGTAACAGTTGGTTTCCGGAGCAAAGATGAAGCCGGCGCCTTTGCCGCCAGGCTCCATCGCCCAGCGCCGCGGGTCGCCGGTGGCGGCGATGGAGGCCATCGTTGACCCGTGGTACGAGCGGTAGCGCGAGACGATCTTGGTCTTGCCCGTGTACATGCGAGCAATTTTGAACGCAGCTTCATTGGCCTCGGTGCCGCTGGTAGCAAAGAAGAACTTCGTCAGCCCCTGGGGCAGCACCTCGAGCAGTTTCTGACTGAGCCTCGCGCGCGCCGCAGTTGCGTAGCCAGGCGCCATATAGGCCAACTCGCGCGCCTGCTCAGCAATTGACTCGACCACGCGCGGATTCTTGTGGCCCAGGTTTACGCACATCAACTGTGAGCTGAAGTCGAGGTAGCGCTTGCCGGCGCCGTCCGTAAACCAGCAGCCCTCGGCATCGGCCACGTGCAGCGGCTTCCATCCCTTCTGGAAACGCCATGTGCCGTAGTTAGTTTGGCGCGTGATCGCGGAAATTTCTTCAGAGCTGAGCGTCGTGGTGTCGGAAACTTCGATCATGCGGCTCTCCTGAAAGCCTGTCCAAAAGCAATTGCGGACGTTGCCGGACCGCGAACTGTCCCTGCGGCCCCATTTGCTTGAGCTACGGCCGGCTTAGCGCACCTGCGGAAAGCCGAGATCCACTTTGCTGGTAGACGGATCCGGCCAGCGGCTAGTAACAACCTTGGCGCGCGTGTAGAACTGCACACCCTCAGGTCCGTACATGTGCTGATCTCCGAAGAGAGAGCCCTTCCAGCCACCGAAACTGTAGTACGACACCGGTACCGGAATCGGCACGTTAACGCCCACCATGCCCACTTCCACATCAAATTGGAATTGCCGCGCCGCGCCGCCGTTCTGCGTGAAAATGGCGGTGCCGTTGCCGAAGGGATTCTCGTTAATCAGCTTGATGGCTTCAGCATACGTGTTCACACGCACCACGCTCAGCACCGGCCCGAAGATCTCCTGGTCGTAGCACTGCATGCCCGGCCTGGCATTGTCGATGAGCGAGGGCCCGAGATAGAAGCCGTTCTTGTCGGGCACCGGATTCTTGCGCCCGTCAATCGTCACCGTCGCGCCCTCGGCTGCGGCCTTGTCCAGGTGCGCAGCCACGCGGTCGCGATGTTCGCGGGTGATGAGCGGTCCCATCTCGCTCGAGGGATCGGAACCAGGACCGACCTTGATTTTCGCGACGCGCTCGCGGATGGCATCGATCAGCGGCTCGGCCACCTTACCCACGGCCACCACCACGGAGATCGCCATGCAGCGCTCGCCGGCTGCTCCGTAACCGGCAGAAACCGCTGCGTCGGCTGCCATATTGATATCGGCATCGGGTAGCACGAGCATGTGGTTCTTCGCTCCGCCCAGCGCCTGCACGCGCTTGCCGTTGCGAGTCGCCGTTTCGTAAATGTACTTCGCCACGGGCGTCGATCCTACAAAACTCACTGCCTTAATATCCGGATGCTCGAGGATGCGGTCGACGGCAACCTTATCGCCGTGAATCACATTGAGCACGCCATCGGGCAGGCCGGCTTCCTTCAGCAGCCCGGCAAGAAAAACGCTCGCGCCCGGAACCTTCTCTGAAGGCTTGAGCACAAAAGTGTTCCCGCTGGCGATGGCGTTGGCAAGCATCCACAGCGGCACCATGCCAGGAAAGTTGAACGGCGTGATCCCGGCGACAACTCCTAGTGGCTGGCGAATCTGGTAAACATCCACGCCGCGGCTAGCCTGCTCGGTGTATCCACCCTTGAGCAGGTGCGGAATGCCGCAGGCAAACTCGACATTCTCGAGCCCGCGCGCAACTTCGCCCTGCGCGTCGGCCATTGTCTTGCCGTTTTCGCGACTGATGATCGCGGCCAGCTGCTGCCGGTTCTGTGCCAGCAACTCGTGAAAGCGAAAAAGAATCTCTGCCCGGCGCGAAAGCGCCGTTGACCGCCACTCGCGCGCAGCAGCCTTGGCCGATGCAACTGCGCGATCCACCTCCGCTGCCGTCGCAAATCCCACTTCAGCGATCACCTCGCCCGTAGCCGGGTTCATCACAGCGCCCGACCGGCCGGAAGCCGATGCCACCGGTTTGCCATCGATCCAGTGCGATACCTTAGTCGTCGTCAACGTCTCTGCTGTCGCAGCCATTTTTCCCGCTCCTTCTCCCTATCCATTAAAGACCGCCGCGCGGCGCTTGTACAATCGCACTTTGCTCCGCGTCCGACTGTTGCTTCGCGGTCAGGAAACCTGAATCCACTCCATCGTCTTCTGCGCCAGCCGGTCATAGGCCACGATGGCCTGCTCCAAGTGCTCCTCGCGCGTGTCTTCAATCTTGTTGTGGCTGATGCCCCTCAGCGACTGCACGAACATCATCGTTGTCGGAATGCCGACGCGCGAAACCTCGGCAGCATCATGCAGCGGACCCGAGGGTAGCCTGTGCGCACGGCCCACCGTCTCGCGAATCGCTTCTTCGCAGAACTCGATGAGCCTGGGGTGGAACGGCTCTGGCGCAATGTTCCAAATGCGCGACCACTCCACTGTGCAGTTCTCTTCGGCTGCAAACTGCCGGCTCTTTTCCTGCGCTTCGCGGTACATCTCCTCAAGTACGTTCGCGTCCAGGTCGCGCTGGTCGAGCGTGGCCTCGCAGCGGCCGACTACGGCAGTCACAATTCCCGGAAATGTCTTCACGCTGCCCATCGTGCACACCGCGTCAGGGTGCTTCTTCGCAATGGGGCGAATTTCGAGCGCCAGCTTGGCCGCTGCCGCAAGCGCATCGCGGCGCACATTCATCGGCGTCGAGCCGGAGTGCGCCTCTTGCCCATGAAAAGTGATCAGGTGACGCTCCACGCCCTTAGTGCCAAGCACCGCGCCCAGCGGCAGGCCCAGGTTCTCGAGTACAGGCCCCTGCTCGATGTGCAGCTCAAGATATGCCTCGGCATTCTTGCGTTCCTTGCCGGCCTCGCCAATCTCATCGATGTGCACCCCGCACTCGGTCAGCGCATCTTCAAGCCGCTTGCCATTCGCGTCGGTGCGCCCGCGGTCAGCCTCGATGGTTTGCGTGCCTGCAAAGGCAGACGATCCGAACAGGCTGCGGCCAAAGCGCGCGCCCTCCTCATCGGCCCAGTCGACAAGGCGAACAGTCACAGGCGGCTTTCCGTTGTATTCCTCTGCAACGCGGCGTAACACAGCAAACGCAGCCATCACCCCCAGCGCGCCGTCGAGCCATCCGCCGTTGGGAACCGAGTCCAGATGACTGCCGACAATCAGCACCTTATCGGCCAGCGCTTTCTCCGATGCGCCCTTCAGCGTCGTCCAGCTATTGCCGGCTGCGTCATAATGATGCTCTACTGGCAGCGCGCGAAGCTTCGTCTGGAACCACTCGCGCGCTTTGAGCCACATTGGGCTCCATGCCAGCCGCTGCGCCCCGTTCCCATCCGCGGTAAGCGTGCGCAGTTCCTTAAGCAGATCGACTGCGCCGCGCGCGTCAACACGTCCCGCACTAATTCGTTCCGCGTCAATCGGCATACACGGCCTCCTGCGCCTCCACATGCTGAGTGCTGCGCCTGAGCATGCGTCCACGGTCCAGCTCGCCCACGAACTTGCCGTCGCGCACCTGCACTTTGCCGCGCACCGTCACCACTGCAGGCCGGCCCTCGATTGCCCACCCTTCAAAGCCGTTGTAGTCATTATTGGTGTACTGGTTCGCTGCTGTGATCGTCCCGCGGTAGTCGGGATCGTAGACCACGATATCGGCGTCCGCGCCAACGGCGATCATTCCCTTGCGCGGATAAAGCCCGAACAACTTTGCCGCGCGCGTGCTCAAGGCGTCCACAAAGCGGTGTATATCGAGCCGGCCGCGTTTCACGCCATAGGTGTACATCAGGTTTACGCGGTCCTCGATCCCGGGGATGCCGTTCGGAATCTGCGTGAAGGCTTTGACGCCGAGCAGCTTTTGTTCGACATCGAACGGGCAGTGGTCAGTGCCCACCGTGTCGATCAACCCCGCTTCGAGCGCCGTCCACAGCGCTGCCTGGTTTCGCTCGTGCCGCAGAGGCGGCGACATAATATACTTCATGCCTTCGACGCCCGCGCGCTCGGCATAGGTCTTGTCGAACAGAAAGTGCGGCAGGACGGATTCCACGTTGATCTTCACGCCGCGCAACCTGGCTTCCATTGCTGCGCGCAAAGCCGGCGCGCAGGAAAGATGCACCACATAACCGGTCGCGCCCGTCGCCTCAAGAAAAGTGGCGAACCGCGCCGTCCCTTCAGCTTCCACAGACTCCGGACGGCTGGGTTCGTGCCATTCCGGGCCGGTCTTACCCTCGGCCATCAGCATCTGCTGCAACTGACCCACAAGCTCAGCATTCTCGCAATGCGCCGTGGTGATGACGCCCAGGCTCGCGGCCAGTTTGAGCGTGTGGTACATCTCCTCGTCAGTCACGCCGAAGAAATTTTTATACGAGAGAAAAATCTTGAACGACGCCGTGCCGTCGGCGACGATCTCCCGCAATTGTGCCTCGGTATCCGCGTCGTAACGCGTCACCGCCATGTGAAAGGCATAGTCGCAGGCGCTCGAGCCCTCGGCCTTCTGCTTCCACGTGTGGTAGCCCTCGAGCGCGTCTTCATTGCGATTGGGGCACACCATCTCGATAAACGTCGTAGTCCCACCGGCAAGAGCAGCCTTGCTCGCCGTGGAGTGCGTGTCCTTGGCAAAGGTAGCCATAAAAGGCAGGTGAATATGTACATGCGGATCGATGAAGCCAGGAAAAACGAGCTTGCCGGTTGCGTCGATAACCTCGGCTCCCGGCGGAGCAGTAAGGTCCAGCCCGATCTCGCGAATCGTCTCGCCTTCGACCAGAATGTCGGCGCGCGTGCGCGCGTCCGCCGTAACGATCTCGCCGCCCTTGATCAGTAATGCCATGGAAGTTCTCCTTATTGACCGAAGCAGCTCTGATGAAGACTGACCCTAGTGAATATTGATTCCAAACTGCTCGCGATACTTCTCCATCGCTTCCCAGTCTTCGGTCACCGCTCTCTGCGTCTGCGACAGCTCGTTCCAGGTCACCGGCGCGCGACCTGAGGGCAGCTCCACCATCTCGATGCAATCATCGACCGGGCACACGTTGTAGCACAGCCGGCATCCCACGCAGTCTTCCTCGCGCACGGTCGGCTGCGGACGCGTCTCCGTTGCCTCATCCTTGCCATTCGAGCGCACATCGTACGAGCGTGGCTCGACAACTTTGCCGTCGCGCGCGACCAGATCGATGCACTGATGCGCGGTATCATTGCAGGCTACATAGCACAGGTTGCACTTGATGCATTTCTCCGTGTCGATACGAGCCACGGCGCGGAAGGACAGATCGAAATTCTTGAAATCGGAAACGCGGTGTAGGCTGCGCCCCTTCACATCGGCGATGGTTTTGAATCCCTTTTCGTCCATCCAGTTCGAAAGCCCGTCGCACAGGTCTTCGATCAGTCGGAAGCCGTAGTGCATAACTGCCGTGCACACCTGCAGACTGCTTGCGCCCAGCAGCAGGAACTCGGCCGCATCCTGCCATGTGGTGATGCCGCCCATGCCGGAGATGGGCAGACCTGAATTTGAAACAATCTCATCGGTGCCCAGCGCAGAGAGCATGTTCAGCGCGATCGGCTTCACCGCTGGCCCAGCGTAACCGCCGTGGCCACCCTTGCCGCCGATGTTCGGGGTGATTTCGAGCGTGTCCAGATCGATGCCCACAATCGAGTTGATCGTATTGATGAGCGAAAGCGCATTGGCGCCAGCGGCCACCGCAGCCCGCGCGGGCATTACGATGTTGCTGATGTTCGGCGTCAGCTTGACGATGACCGGAATCGTCGCTGCCGCCATCACCCAGCGCGTAATTTGCTCGCAATACTCCGGCACCTGGCCCACTGCGGCGCCCATACCGCGCTCGCTCATTCCGTGCGGGCACCCGTAGTTCAGCTCGATGCCGTCTGCGCCCGTGTCCTCGATACGGCAGATAATGTCGCGCCACGCTTCGGGCTTCGACTCCACCATCGCCGAAACAATCACCGCGCGATCGGGCCAGATGCGCTTCACCTCGACGATCTCGCGAAGGTTTACCTCGAGCGGCCGATCCGAGATCAGCTCCACATTATTGATGGCCAGCATCCGCTGCTGTCCCCAGCCCCACGCGCCATAGCGGTTCGAGACATTGAGCACCGGCGCGCCGATCGTCTTCCACACCGCGCCGCCCCACCCTGCCTCGAATGCCCTGTGAATCTGCGCGCCGGAGTTGGTCGGCGGGGCCGAAGCCAGCCAGAACGGATTCGGCGATTTGATTCCTGCGAAATTGATCGACAGATCCGCCATGGCTAGCGCACCTCCGCCGCTGATGGTTGCCGCTCATCGCCCGCAGGTGTTTCGCCGAGCTGCTCCTGGATCTGTTTCTGGATCCGTTCATGGATCGCCGCTGCCGCCAGCTTGCCGTCCTCGACGGCCATCACGGTCGAAGCCGCACCCGCCGCGCGCGTGCAGTCGCCGATGGCATAAACGCCGGGTAAGCTGGTGCGGAAATACTTATCCACCGCAATGAATCCCTTCTTGGTCTCGAGGTGGAGCTGCGCAGTCGCCTCCGGCTTCTTCTGTCCAACGGCCTTCACTATCTGGTCGGCCTCAAGCACGAACTCCGATCCCGGCACCGGCCGCGGCGCTGGACGCCCTGAAGCGTCAGGCGCACCCAGTTCCACGCGCAGACATTCGAGCCCTGCCACACGTCCAGCTTCGAGCACCACGCGGTGCGGCTGGGTCAGAAAACGGAACTCGATGCCCTCGCGGCGCGCAAACTCGTACTCATGCTCATAGCAGCTCATCTCGCGCTCAGTGCGGCGGTAGACCATGGTCACGCGCCTGCCGCCGAGCCGCTTAGCGATAGTCGCACAGTCGATCGCCGTGTTGCCTGCGCCGATGACAATGACATTTCGGCCAATCTGCATCTTTTCCGGAGCCGTCTTGCTTGCCTCAATAAAAGTGAGCCCGTCGATAATCGACTCTTCGCCGGGAATGCCGAGTGCCGGCGTTTGTCCCAGTCCCACGCTCAACACCACCGCGTCGAATTCTTTCTGCAATTGCGCCAGCGTTACGTCCTTGCCGAAATCGACGCCCGTGCGGATCTCGACGCCCAGCGCCTCGATCATGCGGCACTCTTCAATGGCAATCTCCCTAGGCTCGCGCAGGCCAATGATGCCATAAGTTGAAAGCCCTCCTGGCAGTTCGCGCTTTTCAAAGATCGTTACCGCGTGGCCGCGTCTGACCAGTTCTCCAGCGCAGGAGAGCCCCGCCGGTCCCGCACCGACGACCGCGATTGCGCGGCCCGTCGGCGTTGCTTTTGCTGCCGGAAACACCCGATGTTCGCGCGCGTAATCCATGGCGTAGCGCTGCAGCCGGCCAATGGCGATGGGCTTGTGGTCGGCGCCCAGCACACATGCGCCCTCACACAACTCCTGCACCGGGCATACGCGCGCGCAGGTTGCTCCGAGCAGGTTCGAGGCATAGATTGTTGCCGCCGAGCCGCGCAGATTGCCAGTGGCGATTTTCTTGATGAAGCGGGGAATATCAATGTGGGTGGGACACGCGTGGGTGCACGGCGCGTCGTAACAATATAGACAGCGATCAGCCTCAACTGCTGCCGCATGCGCGGTCAAAGGGGGTAACAATTCAGCCAGCGGGTTTCGCTCCGCGGTCAGTCCCGGTTCCATCCCCTGCTCCTTAATATGGTTCGCAGGCGCGTGCGAGCTCAAATAAAATACCGATCTGCCATCCTAGAAAATCCTGCAGCCCCACCGTGGAGAACCCATTCTACGGCATTTTCTGGAAATCCGCCCCTTTCTTGATCCGAGTCCTGAAGCAAGTCAATCCCGGCAGCCGTAAGCCCCGCTAACCCGTCGTCCTCGCAG
>JASIJW010000433.1:0-8967 GCA_030050035.1 Acidobacteriaceae bacterium
CGTAGGCTACGGCGCGTCGCTCGGCGGCGTGGCTGCCCTGCTGGGCATGCTCAACACCTGCTCACCCAATGTCTCCGTCGTCAACATCGACAACGGCTTCGGCGCGGCCTGCATCGCCTCGCTCATCAATCATCTGTAATGTAACTGCCCTGATCTTTAACTGACGTCGACAACTGCGTATCTCACGAAAGCGCCGCAAGGAGCCGCATGCCGCACTGCCCCATGAAGTTCCGATTCGTTCACGGCAAGCTTCCGGCTGGCGCGCGCATCCTCGACATCGGCTGCGGCAACGGCTCGCCCACGCTTACCAAGCGATGGTTCCCCGGCTGCCAATACTCCGGCGCAGACGTTGAACGCTACAACCTGAGCGATGCCGACATCGCCGCCATCGATGAGTATTTCCCCCTCGGCGCCGACGGCTCTGGTTACGCCGCCATCCCCGCGGCAAGTTACGATTTCATCATCCTCAACCACGTCATCGAACACATGCCCGACCCCAAACCCATCGTCGCCGCGCTCTGCTCAAAGCTGCGGCCGACCGGCTACATCTGGATCGCATTCCCGTCTCTGCGCAGCCTGTCGCTGCCCCACTCAGTGGATGAGACTTTGAATTTTTCCGACGATCCCACGCACATCTACGTCCCCGAAGTTCGCGAAATAGCAAACATTCTGCTGGCAAATGGCGTAAAAATTCTTCATGCCGGCCGCTCGCGCGAAGGCTTTTGGACGACGATCTCCGATCTGTTCAAATTCTCAAAACGATTGGTGAAAAGGCTCGTCACCGGAAAGTTCTCCGGCCGCGGCATGTGGTATCTGCTGGGATTCGAAGACCACGTCTTCGGCCAGCGCAAAGATATATAAGCCTGCTCCGCTGACGCCGCTAACCCCGTCGCCCTGCATCTCACCTGCAGGAGCCTCGCATGTATTTCCTGGCCCTGGCCACGGACTACGACGGCACGCTGGCAAAGGACGGCGTCGTTACTCCCGCCACCCTCACGGCGCTCGAAAAGCTGCGCGCCTCTGGGCGCAAGCTGCTGCTGGTCACCGGCCGGATGCTCGAAGACCTGCTCCAGGTGTTTCCGCGGCCCGAGCTCTTCGAGTGGATCGTGGCGGAAAACGGCGCGCTCCTCTATCGCCCGCACTCGCACGAATCGCGCCTGCTCGCCGACCCGGCGCCGAATGGCCTCGCAGAAGCGCTCACTGTGCGCGGCGTCACCCCCATCACCAGCGGCCGCTCGATCGTCGCCTCCTGGCGCCCGTACGAGTGCACCGTGCTCCGGGTGCTCAGCGAGCTCGGCATCGATCGCCAGATCATCTTCAACAAGCGCGCCGTCATGATCCTGCCCACCGGCACTAACAAGGCCAGCGGCCTGCGCGTGGCCCTGGACGAGATGAAGATCTCCGCGCACAATGTGGTCGCCATAGGCGATGCCGAAAACGACCTCCCCATGCTCACGGCCTGCGCCTGCGGCGTTGCCGTCAGCAATTCCGTGGAATCGGTATTGGCCAAAGCCGATCTGATCACCTCAGCCGATCACGGAACCGGAGTCGAGGAGCTGATTGACGAAATCCTGCTCAACGATCTGAGCCGGTGGCTTGCTCCCGGAGGCGAGCACGGTTTGCTTCTTGGCACAGCAAAGGACGACCCCGAGCGTCGGGTCATGATTCCCGCTCTTGCTCACTCCGTGCTCGTCGCCGGCCCGTCGGGCAGCGGCAAATCCACCGCCATCACCGGCCTCATCGAGCGGCTCGCAGAAGAGCAGTACCAGTTCTGCCTCTTTGACCCCGAAGGCGACTACGAAAATTTCGAGCCAGCCGTCAACCTTGGCAACCCCCACTATGCGCCTGCCGCCGGCGAGGTGCTCACCCTGCTCGAACGCGCTTATAACGTGGTAGTCAACCTGCTCGGTATCGCGCTCGATTACCGGCCGGCCTACGTCTCCGAGGTGATCCGTAAGCTGGACGATCTCCGTCAGAAAAAAGGCCGTCCGCACTGGCTCATCCTCGATGAAGCGCACCACATCTTCCCCGCTCGCACGCCTGCTGAAAGCACGCTGCTGCCCGCGCCGCCCAGCACCTCGCTCATGATCACCGTCCATCCCGATCACATGCGCCCGGAAGCGCTGGCCGTGGTATCGATCGTTCTGGCCGTGGGCAAGGACCCGCAGGAAACCCTGCGTGCCTTCTGCCGCACGGCCCAAATCCCTGAGCCCAATCTGGCGCCGGTTACGCTCGAACACGGCGAAGTGCTCGCCTGGTTTCGCGGCGAAGGCGATCCATTTGTGGTGAAAGTTGCGCCCGGCAAAACCGAGCACCTGCGGCACATCCGCAAGTATGCGCAGGGCGATCTGGGACCAAGCAGCTTCGTCTTCCGCGGGCCGGACGCCAGGCTCGCGCTCATCGCGCAGAATTTCGACAACTTCATCCGCATTGCCAGCGGCGTCGACGACGAAACCTGGCGCCATCATCTTCGCGCGCACGACTACTCGCGCTGGCTGCGCGAAACTATCAAGGACCGAGAACTGGCACAGCAGGTCGAGGAGATCGAAAACCGCGAAGATTCGCCGCAGCAGAGCCGCGAACGGATCTTCGCCGCCATCCGCACCCGCTACACTGCCGCAGCGTAAAGGGTCAGTCCAACCCGGCGTGCGTTCCGTCGCAATACGGCCTGTCGCCCGTCTGTTTGCATCCGCACAAAAACACTGTGCCCGTCTCACGGCAGTCAAACCGCACCGGCGTCAGTCCCGTGCCCTTGTGGCTGCCATCGCAAAACGGTTGAGTGGCGCTGCGCCCGCAGGCGCACCACAGGTAGCTCTGCCCTGCTTCAACCTCAACTTCGTACGGACCCTTCTGCGCAATCATGGGTTCAGCCATCGCGGGACTCCTTGAGTGCAACGTGCCGCCAGGTGTCAAATGCCGGCGGATGAATTACTGAAACTGCCTCAGTTTCCGCTGAGCACATGGTCAATCAGCGCATGCTCGATAGCCACGTGTGTAGCCAGCGGTTGCATCACCATCCGGGCCTCTGCGCTGTCAAAGGGAATCAGGTCCGCCTGGTCAAAGCTAAGAGTCGGAGCCTTGTAATCCATTCCCAGCACATTGCTCGAATAATAGTACCCCTGATCGTAATACCCCGTGGCTCCCATCAGATCCATGCCCAGGAAAAGGCGCCGCTGATTCAGCCCGGGGGCATACATCGGCGAGCCTTGCTCAAGCTCTCTTCCATTCGTCACACCCAGCAGATCGAGCACCGTCGGCATCACGTCGATATGCGAGGTCGGCGTATTGATCACTACCGGCTTTTTAAGGATGCCGGGCGCATAGATCATCATCGGAACTCGCAGCGTGGCATCGCTCAGCGTGGTGTGAACGGCAAAGCGAAATTCTTTTTTCCCCGCGTCGGCTATGATCCGCATCCCATGATCACCTGTGACCACAATAATGGTGTGGTTCAGCGCTTTGTCCCGCTGCAATTCGTCCAGCAATTCTCCCATCCATGCATCTTGCAGCACGGCCAGCGCATGGGCCCGCTCCAACTCTGGCATAGGCTTGCTTCCGTCCAACAGCCGGTATGGATCGTGTCCTATTTCTGGAGAAAAATTCACCGCAAATTTCTGCCCGTGGGCCGTCCACGCGCGGATATCTTTCATCATCGACAACAGCCCATCGTGATCGTTCTTCTCGACGTAATCGACCGGACCGAAGAAAGTTTCATTGTCCTTTGGATCAAATTCCGGATCGAACGGCGATGCCGCGATCTTCTCAAACCCTACGCTGGCTAGCATCGGGTAATCGTGGTGGTCGCGGCTGTTCCACACAAATCCATAAAACGCTGTCGCATATCCGTCATCGTTCAGACTGCGAATCATGCTCGGCACTTTTGCCTGCTTTTCCATCACTCCCTGGTCGCGGTGGATGTAGAGCGAGGTATAAATCGAGAACGTCGCGTTGTCGGTTAGCGGATAGGTGGTGTAATGCCTGCTCATCACGAAGGAGTGCCCCCGCAATCGCCGCATGTTGGGCATATCGTCCAGCGAATCGCGAGCCGGGTCGAAGGCATGCTCAGTCATCGACTCCATGATGAAGACGATCACGTTGTAGCCCTTTGCCTGTCCTGTATAAATCGTTGGCTTGGGTGCTGGAACATGCGCGATGCGCCTGTACGCGGCTATCAATTCCGGTATGCTCCGCGAGTCCAGGCTGGTGTTTGCGCCGCCGTTCACAAAAGGGACAACCGTCATTTTGAGCAGCGGCTGCGACCACGGCATCGGCGGAACACGCAGTGCCCAGGCCGAGCCGGTGGTAACAGCGCCAATGATGAATACTGCCAGTACCGCTCGATTCAATCGCCGGGCGTTGCGCCTGAGCGCCCGCAGTGACCATGCCGACACCAGCACCACAAACAAAAGGTCCACGCCGGCCAACAGCGCAGTCGCGTAGGGATGGTAAGCAAAAGCGGCATCGTGATTCCGGATCGACCACGACACCGCAAACCAGATGAGCGGCAGCGAGGGAAACGTGCCGGAGGTCAGGAATCCAAGAATCTCCGTCACGACCACCACTTGGATCACGGCGGTAATCGCAAACGCTGCATACACGCGCGCCCGGGGCTTCATCCAAAAAGTCGCAACACAAAACGCGAGCGGGATCAGGATCAGGCCCCACAGCATGTCTGAGCGGAACAAGGCAGCCTTTTCTGTAAGCTTTAACGGATAAGAAGTGCTCAGGCTAGAGCCGAATGCGGCCAATGTCATCATCATCTTCTTCATCGTGGCAATTTTCTCAACCACGATACAGATCGCAGATGAGAGCAACGGTAGCAGGACGATTCCCGTCTGGTTCTGGTCAAGCCACTTTGCAATCTTGTTCCGCTTCAGCAGTTCACACAGTTCTACGCGGGCTGCCATCGCCGCTCCCATCTAGCGCTCAAATGTATTGGGGGTGATATTGCGATTATACGTAGCGCCCTCTTCGGTCGCATGTAAGCGATCCCGGGACGGCCAAATTTGCGGCCTTCGGACCTCGAAGGTAAAATTTAGAGACAACTCGCTAATCAAGATTGCAAAAAGCGGCGCCGTGATCGGTGCCGGGCTACTGTATGTCTGCGGCTCTAGAGTTTCGTCGTCAATCTCGATTGACCCCATTGCGCTCGAAGCAGACATCCAGACCTTCTGGAATTTCCTGCATATCAGCTATAACTGCGCGGTTCCAGGTTGAGGAGCAGCCAGGGTAGAAGAAGAGAGGAGTTTTGCCGCATGAATTGTCTGCCCCCGACCGAGACTATGGCTGGCCCTCCACAACAGCAGGGCAGCGCCTTTCGCCGCATCGGCTCGGGGGTCGACGCCTGGATCAACCGTCACTCCTGGTCCAGCTTTACCATCTTCTCGCTCTTCTATTTCGTCATTGCCATCAGCCTCTCTTCGCTGAAGCTGCTCTGGTTCGATGAGCTCATCACAGTACACGTCGCGCGCCTCGGCAGTCTTGCCGCTATCTGGCATGCGCTCGCGCAGGGAGTGGATCCGAATCCGCCTCTCATCTACATCCTCGTTCACGCTTCAAGCAGCATCTTCGGCAACCACGAGTTCGCTTACCGGCTACCCGCCATGATCGGCTACTGGATCGGTTTGCTCTCGCTTTTTGCCTATCTCAGGCGCATGCTGCCCGCCGTGTGGGCTTTGGCCGGCGCCGTGCTTTCCACCACCATGGGGGGCTTCCAGTACAGCTATGAGAGCCGTTCCTACGGCCTTTATTACGGCATGGCGATGCTCGCCTTCTTCTGCTGGAGCCAGACCACCGATTCGCGGCGCTCGCTTGCTGCGCGGCGATTTGCCCTCATCGGAATGGTCTTCGCCCTCGCGGCCGGCATATCGTCGAACTACTTTGCCGTGCTCGCCTTCCTGCCCATCGCTGCGGGAGAAGCCGTCCGCACTTTTCTTCGCTATCGGGCCGGCAGCACAGGACAAGCTCCGAGACACACCGCTCGACGTTCGCTCTTCAATGCCATCGATCTCTCCATCTGGATCGCGATGCTCGCCGCCGCTTCGCCTCTCAATTTTTACCGCCGGTTAATTGAACACAACATCGGGCAATTCGGCGCTTACACCTATTACAAGGTGTCACTCGCGCGTCTCGGTCAGGCATACACCGCGATGGTCGGTTTACAGATGCTCTGTCTGATCCTGGGTCTTTTTGTATTCGTGGCGGTTTACATCGTCGCGCGGTACAGCTTGCGCTGCTGCACCACCTGCCGGGCCAGTCTGCTTCCCCGCTGGATCGATCGAATTACCTCCCGCCCATGGCACGACCTCCCCATTCCCATGCACGAGGCCGCGGTAGTGTTCACGCTCATGGCCTACCCCATCATTGGCTACACCGCCGCTTCCATTCACGGCGGCATGCTGGCCACGCGCTACGTCATCCCGGTCTGCTTTGGCTTCGCCATCGCCGTAACGCTACTCTGCTTCCAGCTCTTTGCCCAGGTGCGTCGCGCCGGCCTTGCGATGCTCTGCTTCGGTTTCGCATGGTTCATCTGCTGTGTCTCGATCGCTGGCTGCAAGCTTGAAGTCCACAGGCTGCATTTCTACAGGTTCCTGAATCAGATGACGCATGCTGAAGCCTCCGCACCGCAGGGCACGCTCATTGCTGTTGCCGATCCCCTGCTAGCACTGGGTCTGGAGCAGTACGCGCCCGCATCTCTCGTGGCGCGCATTGTCTTCCCCGTGGATTTCCCCGCCATTCGCTTTTTCCGCCACGATGATTCCGGAGAGGAGAACCTCTGGGCCGGCCGCAACCTGATCTATTCGCTGCCCATAATCCCACTCGCCGATTTTCATAACAACGCCGGCAAATACCTCGTGCTCGCCGGCGACGGCAATTGGATGGTGAATGATCTGGCCTATCATCGCTACCCCATCCAACGATTGCCCATCAAGCTCACCGGCCACCTCGGGGCCATGTCGATGACGCTTTCGCCGGCGCTCTACATCGCTTATGGCGGCAATGCGCCCGCGGCGGAGTACGCCCCGCTCACAACGCCCGTTCCTTTTGAGGCCGCCGACAATCTGCCGCAGGCGACAAAACTGCCGGCCATACCCGGCGCATTGCAGTGAGCGTCGTCCCATACCTGACCTGATGGAAAAGACCTGCATGCAATTAGGGCGCTGTATAGCGCCATGGTTCGCCCACCCTCGCAAACCGCTGTACAATTGCCGGAGAGGACCCAGCCGACTATCGAGCCGGGAGGTGCTTTCGCACGTCGAACTCTAATCAGGTGTTGCAATGACAGTTCCCCGCGATAAAAACGAGCCGCGCAAGCTGCCCATGATGCCCATCCGCGACATGGTCATCTTTCCGTACATGATGACCCCGTTCGTAGTTGGGCGCGAATCCAGCGTGCGTGCGCTTGAAGAGGCGCTTACCGGCGACCGCAAGATCTTCCTCGCCACTCAGCACGACGCCTCGATCGACGAGCCCAAGGCCAAAGACATCTACCAGGTCGGCTCCATCTGCAACATCGTTCAGAGCGTCAAAATGCCCGACGGCAATATCAAAGTGCTGGTCGAAGGCATCGAGCGCGCCAAATCCATGGAAGTCACCGACCGCGACGGTTTCTTCGTAGCCACCGTTCGCACCGGCAAGCGCGAGTTCGAGATGACGCCGGCCGTCGAGCAGATCATGCAGCGCGTCACCACGCTCTTTGAGAGCTACGTCAAGCTGCAGCAGTCGCTCAACTACGAGACCATCATCGCCACCGTCCGCATGGACGAGCCGGCAAAGCTCTCCGACATCATCGCCGCCAACCTGCAGCTCGGCATCGAGGAAAAACAGGAACTGCTGGCCATTTTCGATCCGGCCGCACGCCTGGCCCGCATCGCCGACGTGCTCGATATCGAGATCGAAAAGCTCGACCTCGACCGCAACATCCAGTCGCGCGTCAAGCGCCAGATGGAAAAAGCGCAGAAAGAGTACTACCTCAACGAGAAGATCAAGGCCATCCAGAAGGAGCTGGGCCGCGGCGAAAAAAGCGAGTTCGACGAGTTGCGCAAGAAGATCGAAGCCGCCGGCATGCCCAAGGACGTGCTCGACAAGGCCGTGCAGGAGCTAAAGAAGCTCGAAGCCATGCCGCCCATGTCGGCCGAGTCCACCGTCAGCCGCAATTACATTGACTGGCTGCTCGCCGTGCCGTGGAAGAAAAGATCCAAGGAAACGCGCTCCATCGACTACGCAGAAAAGGTGCTCAACACCGACCACTACGGCCTTGAAAAAATCAAGGAGCGCATCCTTGAGTTCCTCGCCGTCCGCCAGCTCGTTAAAAATCCAAAAGGCTCGATCCTCTGCTTCGTCGGCCCCCCGGGCGTGGGCAAAACCTCGCTCGGCATGTCCATCGCCAAGGCCACCGGCCGCAAGTTCGTCCGCCTTTCGCTCGGCGGCGTGCGCGATGAAGCCGAAATCCGCGGCCATCGCCGCACCTACATCGGAGCCATGCCCGGCCAGATTATCCAGCACATGAAGCGCGCCGGCACCAAGAATCCGGTCTTCCTGCTCGACGAAGTCGACAAAATCTCGTCTGACTTCCGCGGCGACCCGGCCAGCGCTCTGCTCGAAGTGCTCGACCCCGAGCAGAACACCACCTTCCAGGACCATTATCTCGACGTTGACTACGATCTCTCGCAGGTGTTGTTCGTTGCCACGGCCAACGTGCTGCACACCATTCCGCCGGCGCTGCAGGACCGCATGGAGATCCTGCGCCTGCAGGGCTACACCGAGCAGGAAAAGCTCGAGATCGCCCGTCAGTACCTCGTCAAGAAGCAGCGCGAACAAACCGGCCTGAGCGAGAAGAACGTCACCTTCAAAGACGACGCCATCCTCGAAATCATCCGCTACTACACGCGCGAAGCCGGCGTCCGCAACCTCGAGCGCGAGATCGGCAACGTCTGCCGCAAAGTGGCTCGCAAGGTGGTTAAGCAG
>JASIJW010000434.1:0-4123 GCA_030050035.1 Acidobacteriaceae bacterium
CCGCATCGTCCGCGGGGCTGCCCGGCCGCACTTCCGCAATCGCCGCACCCTTCACCGTATCCGGAATGTTGTACTGCTGACGCACGTCCGACGTCAGATCACCGAGCGTAACGCCCAGAGGGGCCTTGTTCTGCCCCGGTGCACCGTTTTCCGCCTCTTCGCTCCCGTTCTTGTGGAACTCGCCCACCGTCACCTTCAGCGTCTGCGCCTTGCCGTTGCGCAGGATGCCGAGCTCGATCACGGTTCCCGGCGTCGTTTCGCTCACCGCCACCTGCAGCGCGCTGCCGTTCGCGATCTTGTTGCCGTTCAGCTCGCGCAGCACGTCGCCCCGCTGCAATCCGGCGCGGCTCGCAGGCGAATCGGGCGTCACCTGGCTTACGATCGCTCCTGAAGCATCAGGCAGGTTGAAGAAGCTGGCGTTCTCCGGCTTCACGTCTTGCATGCTGATGCCGAGATAACCGTGATGTACGCTTCCATTCTTGATAATCTGCTCCGCCGTCGACTTCACGATCTGCGAAGGAATCGCAAAGCCCGCGCCGGCAAACGATCCGCTGTTGGAGATGATGAACGTGTCGATGCCGACCAGTTCGCCATAAGCGTTCACCAGCGGCCCGCCGCTGTTGCCCGGGTTGATGGCCGCGTCCGTCTGGATAAACGCGCCCGGCTTCCGCGGATCGTCGCTGTAAGGATTCGGCCGGTCAACACCGCTCACGATGCCGCGCGTAACCGTGAACGGAAAATTCCCGAACGGATTACCGAATGCCAGCACCGTCTCGCCTGGCTTCACCTTCGTCGAGTCGCCCCACGCGATGCTCGTCAGGTTGTGCGCATCGATCTTGATCACCGCCAGGTCGTTGAGCTTGTCCACGCCGATTACCTTCGCCGGGAAGATGCGGCGATCGTTCAGCGTCACGCGAATCTGCGTAGCGTCATTCACCACGTGATCGTTCGTGACGATATAGCCATCGGGCGAAACAATCACGCCGCTGCCGATGCCGTGCTCAATCTGCGGCTGCGGCTTCATACCCTGCATGCCGCCCGGCCCAAAGAAGAACTGCCGGAATCCAGGAGGCAGATCCTGCGGAGAAATCCCGCCTGGTCCCTGCTGCGCTCCATTGCCGCCCTCCTCATCATCGTCGCCCGTCACCTTCGCGGTCACGGCCACGTTCACCACGGCCGGCGTCACGCGGGCTGCAACAGCTTCCACTGCATTGTCCAGCGCCACTAGCGGCGACACCGCGCTCTCGTTCAGCGGCGCAGCTTCGCCGATAGCCGCATGCGCCATGTTGTGATTGAAGGCCAGCGCCCCCGCAAGCACCAGCGCCGAAGCGCAGCCTGCCGGAATTACCAGCCGTTTGACTCTGGTTATTAAAGAATTAGTTGGTGCGGACATGGTTAACCTCATCGTGAATTGAAAATTCTGTTGCAATTGCGTGATTAAAGTTCAAACACCAGCCAGCCATCGCGCAGCGGAACCATTTGCTGCGCAGGCGCTGGCCCTAAACTGAAACTCGACCTGGAATTCGATCCGGAATTTGTGCTGCCTGAACTGGCGTTTCCTGCACCGGCCTTTTCTGCACCAGATCTGTTCGACTCTGCCGGATAAACCCTCAAAATCAACTGCGTAACCGTGACCTGCCGCGCAACAGCCGGCTTAGTCTGCGTCTGGTTCTCGCTCACCGGCTGCGCAGCCCCAGGCTTGGAATCGACCGCCTCCACCTGCTCGAACGCCGTGAAGACCACAAGCTCCTGAACAGGAGCCTGACCAGCCTGCGCCGTCATAGCGGCTTGCATTTCAGCCGGCCGCGCCTGCAGAGCGCTGTGCCGCGCCCCATCCCGAGCCATCTGCGTCCGCGCCATCAAAGCCGTCCGAGCCTCGCCCCGAGCCATCGACGCCGTCCGTACCCCGTCCTTGCGTTTTTTTTCTATCGCAAGGGCGGGAACCCCCTGCACTCGCGCAGCCTGAGACGCCTTTTCCATCGCCGCCAATTCCGCGCGGCTCGGCACCCGCGCGACCGCATTCACCATCCTGTACCCGCTCAGCGCCTCGTTATCGGCCGCAAGCTGCCCGCCAGCGCCATCCTGCGCCGTCGCAGTCTGCGGAGCCGCAAATGCCACCAGTTGCGGGCACCGGGCGAACTCCACCGAGCCCAGCACCAGTCCGCAACCCACCACTGCCAGCAGTCCCCGCGCCGCCGCTCTGCTCAATCCCGGTCCGCGCTTCAAAATCCTGTGTACCCGCTCCACCAGCTCAGGCCGCCGCTGCCACGCCCCCAAACTCAGCGCTTCCCCTCCACGCGCCAATCGCCGCCCCAGTCGACGCTCTAGTCCGCGCTCGGCCAGGCTCGCCAGGCACGCGGCATAATCGCGCGGCTTCTCCGTCGCCCGCACCACCGCCTCATCGCAGGCCATTTCGCGCTCGCGGCACATCCGCCGCTCCATCCACCACAGCGCCGGGTTCAGCGGAAACAGCGCCAGCGCCAGCTTCTGCGCCAGGTTGGTCCAGTCGTCCCGCCGCCGCAGGTGCTCGGCCTCATGCAGAACCACCTGCTCCAACTCGCGCTTCGTCAGCCGCTCCAGCAGCCACGCGGGAATCAAAATCCGCGGCCGGAAAAACCCAATCACGCTCGGCCGGTCCAGATCCCGCGTCGTGCAAACTTCAATCCGTGCACTCTCGAAACCTACCGGCAGCGCACGCTTCCACAGCCTCCGCAGCCGTAATCCATGCACCGCCAGGTCCCCCAGCCGCAACGCCGAAGCCGCAATCCACACACCGGCAATGACCAGCGCCCAGCGCGGATCGATCAGCCAGGGTCTCACCCCACCCGCAGCGCCCGCGCCCGCCACATCCGCAGCGCCGGCCCAAGAGCCCGTCCCGATCTCAATCAACCACGGCAGAAACGGCAGCAACGCCGCCGCTGCCAATCCCGCCGCCCACACCCGGAACCGGTCCGCCGCCGAAAGCCGCGGCGCAATCCACAGACAAACCGCCAGCACCGTCGCCAGCACCGCGCCCTGCCAAAGCGCCGCAACTGCAGCCGGTCCAGCCGCCTGCGCAAACTCCCGGAAGATCGCTATCAATTCCATCCGTCTACGCCCCGTCCCGATCTTGGTCCGACTTTTCTTCCGCCAGCCGGATAGCCGCCTTCAGCCGCGCCAGCTCCTCCGGCGTAATCTCTTCATCGCCCACCAGCGACAGCAGCAGCTTTTCCCGCGAGTTGCCGAAAAACCGGCTCAGCACGTGTTTCACCTCGCTGCGGCTGGCCTCGTGTTCGGCCACGCACGGCCGGTAAACGAACGCCCGCCCCTCCTGCCGGTGCTCCACGTACCCCTTCTGCTCCAGGATCCGGATCGTCGTAAGCACAGAGTTATACGCCAATGTTTCGCCCTCGGGCATGGCCGACACCAGGTCCGTCACCGCAGATTCCCCGCGGTGCCAGAGGATCTTCATCAGCCTCAGCTCGGCCTCGGTCAGCGTATTGGATTTCTTCGGCGGCATTGCTTGCACTCGATGGACGAGCAACTAAAGGATTAGTTAGCAGAAAAATTTCGTGAACGTCCCGCCGCCCTTTGCACCTTCAGATTCAGATCATCAATTCCGCCCGGAACCTCCTGAGGCCGCGCCGGATAGCGCAGCCCCAGGGCTAGTCATGCTACGGCTCCGTAAAGGTGGCGTAAACCGAGTACCAGCGGCCGCTCAACTGGTAATCGAGCCTGCCATAGAGCGTGCCGCCGGTAGGCACCGTAATGCCGGTCGCACAGGTCGCGGCCGTCGCCGACGGGCTTTTGTAGACGTCCGATGCTCCCGTGGTTGTTCCCAGATTCAGCACAAACATTGACGGCCCGTCGCCCGGGTTCCAGCAGAAGCTGTTACCCGTTGCGCTGGTCAAGGTCGCGCCCGGCGCGGGCGTGGTAAATGCCGGCGGCGTCGGCGAGCCCGATTCCGTATACGTGTAGTCAATTGAATTCCAGGTGCCCAGATGCCTGTAATAAAGGCTCACATAAACAGTGACGCCGTAAGCCGGGATGCTCGGCACCGTCGCCTGATCGGCCGTGATCACTCCACTCGCGAAGAGGTTCGTCGCGCCCACGCCCTCCGTGCCCACGAACAACTGATAGGCGT
>JASIJW010000435.1:0-16455 GCA_030050035.1 Acidobacteriaceae bacterium
GCTTGCTCCGGCCATGGATCCGTATGCGCTGGCGAAAGACGCTCTGGCCTCCGGAAACGAAGAGAAGGCTTTCACACTGATGCGCAAGGCGATGACTCGCGAACGGTCGGGCCGCAGCCGGTTCCGGCGCACCATGCAAATGATCGAACTCGCCGTCACGGCGGGGAAAGACGAGATCGCGCAGCCATTGCTCGAGGACGTGGCCGCTGCAATCGAAGCACACAAGCTCGATGCCTGGGAGGACCCGGAACAAATGGCCGTTGATCTCGCCAAGCTCATGCGCTACAGCAAGAAAATTCAGGGCAGTTCTGCCGAAAAACAGAAGCTGTTTGAGCGGATCTGCCGGCTCGATCCAGTGAAAGCTCTCAATGTGGGGTAATCAATGCCGCGAGGTCTGGGTGAAACCACGATCACTCTATCGATCCTGGATCGATTAATTGACTATGAACCTGATAATCACCTGGAAAATCCGCTGAGCCGTAGCCAATCTGTTCGCGTGCTCAAGTCCTCTGTGCGCCGCGACCTGGAGTGGCTCTTGAATACCAGACGCATCGCCGATCCACCGGACGAGGCCCTGAAAGAAGTGAACCGTTCGGTCTACATGTATGGTCTTCCGGATCTTTCCACGCTCACCATGGAGGCGGCCGGCGATCGAAATCGCGTGGTACGGCAGATTACGGCCGCAATCACCAGCTTCGAGCCGCGCCTGACGAACGTGCGGTTGTCGCTGGTGGAAAGGCCGGATGCTTCCAAGAACGACGTGCGGCTGCGAATCGAGGCCATGCTGCGCATGGATCCGGTTCCGGAACCGATTTCATTTGACACCGTGATTGAGTTGAAGAGCGGCAAGTGCCATCTGAGCGGAGGCGATGATGCGCGATGAGCTGCTGCTCTACTACGAGCGCGAATTGGAATATTTGCGCAGATCTGCCACGCTCTTCGCTGAGAAGCATCCAAAAGTGGCTTCGCGCCTGGTGCTGGAGCCAACGAAGTGCGAAGATCCACATGTCGAGCGCCTGCTGGAAGCGTTCGCGCTGCTGGCTGCCCGCATCCATACCAAGCTCGACGACGAATTTCCTGAGATTACCGAAGGCTTGCTCAGCATTGTCTATCCGCAACTTGTGCGGCCCATCCCTTCCATGTCGATCGTGGAGTTTCAACTCGATACGGAAAAAGGAAAGCTTACGAGCGGATTGAAAATCGAGCGCAACTCATCGCTTTTTTCCAAGCCCGTGGGCGGAACGCCGTGCACGTTCCGCACCTGCTACGACACGACATTGTGGCCGATCACGGTGATGAATGCGGAGTGGTTGCCGACGAGCCAAATGAAGCCTCCTATCAAGGCCTCGGATGCGGCCTGGGCAATACGGCTCGAACTGGCATGCGCGAAGGACGTCACCTTCGCCGGGCTCAAACCTGACAAGCTGCGCTTTTATCTGGATGGCGGAAGCGGGTTCGTGAACATCCTGTACGAACTGCTTTTCAGCCGTCTCGTACGCATACAGATCCGCGATCTCACGCCGAATTCGCATCGCTCGCCGGTTCTGTTGCCCGCATCGGCTCTGGCGCCTGTGGGCTTTGGCCCGAATGATGGCGTGCTGCCTTACTCTTCTCTCTCTTTTGCCGGACATCGTCTGCTGATGGAATACTTCGCGTTCCCAGAGAAGTTTTTCTTCATCGATCTGACGGGCCTCGAAGCCGTCGCAAACGCCGGATTCAAAGATGCAATCGAAGTCGTTTTCCTCATCTCGGATGTCGCTGATGCGGGCAAAGCACAGCGCCTTGAGTTGGAGCTCGGGCGAAAGACATTTCGCCTTGGGTGCTCTCCAGTGGCGAACCTGTTTTCGCAAGTGGCTGAACCTATCCAATTGAATCAGCGCCGCTCTGAGTACCCCGTCAATCCCGACGTGCGCAGGCCCTACTCCGTTGAGGTTTACTCCATTGACGAGGTCACGGCCATCAACGCGGCCAATCAGAAGATCACCACGTACGAGCCGTTCTACTCTCTCCGGCATTCTTCGCGGCATGGCGACCGCTCCTGTTTCTGGCTCGCGCGCAGACGGCCGTCGCCTCGCCCTAACGATGATGGCACCGATATATTTCTCTCGTTGCTTGACCTGTCGCTCGGCGAGGTAGACCCTGAAGCAACAGTTCTCTCGGTGCGCACCACCTGCACCAACCGGGATCTTCCTGCTCGCCTGCCGTTTGGAAACCAGGATAGTGATTTCGAGCTCGAAGGCGCAGCCGCAATGCGGCGGATTGTTGCGCTGCGCAAGCCGACGGCCCCGGTACGTCCGTCTCTTGGCAAGAGCGCCCTTTGGCGGCTCGTATCCCACCTGTCGCTCAATTACCTGTCGCTTGTCGAGGAAGGCAAAGATGCACTGCAGGAGATTTTGCGCCTTTACGACGTGGGCCGCACCGCCTACTCGCAAAACGTGATTCAAAGCATTTTGCGAATACAAAGCCGGCCGCACTTCACGCGGCTCGTGTCGGATCAGGGAATCAGCTTCGCGCGGGGAATCCGGATTGAAATGGAACTCGATGAAGACCAGTTTTCAGGCAGCGGCGCCTTCCTTTTCGCGTCGGTCCTTGACCGCTTTTTCGGCCTGGCCGCGTCGCTGAACAGCTTTACACAGCTCAGCGTGACCACACCTCAGCGAAAGGAGGGCCTGTACGAATGGGAACCCAGGTCGGGTCGCCGGCTCTTGATCTAGAGCAAACACCGCTCGGCGCTGAAATCGTGAACCACGGACACTCGTTTGAGTTTTTTCAGGCGGTCGCCCTTCTCGAGCGCATGTGCGACGACAAGCGGCCGATCGGTGGATTCTCCAATCCTGCGGATGAAGCCATTCGCTTCCGGGTAAACCCGCGACTCGCGTTTCCAGCCAGCGAGATTCAGGAAGTGGAACTGACTGAATCAGGTTCGGCTTCCATGCAGGTCAATTTCATGGGGTTGTCGGGGCCCTCGGGAGTACTTCCGCACCCCTATAGCGAACTGATCCTCGAACGGCTGCGCGCAAAGGACAGGAGCCTGTCGGATTTTTTCGACCTCTTCAATCACCGCGCCATCTCGCTGTTCTACCGTGCATGGCAGAGATCGAGGCTGCAGGCATCCTACGGCGCCGGAGCGCGCGACTTTTTTAGTCAGTACCTTTGCGACCTTTTGGGACTCGGCACAGGCGAGCTTCGCGATCGGCAAGCTGTGGAAGACGAAGCGCTGATGCACTACCTGGCTCTTCTCGCGATGCAGTCCAGGTCCGCTGCTGCGCTGGAACAGATCCTTGCCGACTATTTTGAAGTGCCCATCGAAGTCCAGCAATTTACCGGATCGTGGCACCACATTGACACCAACACACAATGTGTCATGCATCCGGACAAGGATTCGCTGACAACGCAGCTGGGAACCGGTGCAGTTGTGGGCGATGCCGTCTGGGATCGCCAAAGTTGCGTTCGCATCCGCATTGGACCTGTGGGGATACAGAGGTACAACGATTTCCTGCCGGGAGCGAAGGGTTTTGCAGCCCTGCGCGCCATCACGCGATTCTTCGACAACGATTGTGTGGATTTTGAAGTGCAATTGGTTCTCGATGCTCGCGAAGTGCCGGGCGTTCAGCTCAACACGGACAGCGCTCACCCGGCTCGGCTGGGTTGGACGTCGTGGGCGGCAACAGCGCCGATGGCCACAAATCCCGAGGACGCAATTCTTGCATTGAGAGGTTGATATGGGAGTGAATCTAAAATCGCTTATCGGCAAACTGAACGATCAGACGCGCAGCGCGTTGGAAGCTGCCGCCGGTCTCTGCCTTTCTCGCACGCATTATGACATCGAGATCGAACACTTTCTCACCAAGCTGGTCGATTCCGCTTCAGGAGACTTCGCGGCGATCAGCAAGCACTTCGAGATTGATAAATCGCGATTGACTTCTGAGCTTGCTCGCAGCATGGATAAGCTCAAGTCCGGCAATGCACGCACCCCAGCAATCAGCCCCAGCGTCCTGAAGATGCTGACCACGGCGTGGACTCTCGGTTCGATTGATTTCAATGCCGGCCAGGTGCGGACGGGGTTCACTGTTCTGGCTCTCGTTTCTGACGAGGAGTTGGCCCGGCTCGTTCATGAAGTGAGCCGGGAATTGCAGAAGATCAATGCCGATGCGTTACGCAAGGACTTCGCGGGCATCGTTGCGCTCTCGCAGGAAACCACGACGAGCGGGATCGCAGCATCTGGCGCCGGTGAACCGGAAAGACGCGTCGGCACCAAGACGCCGAATCTCGACCAGTACACCGTTGACCTGACCGGCAATGCGCGCAAAGGCAAGATCGATCCGGTCCTCGGTCGCGATCACGAAATCCGGCAGATCATTGACATCCTCACTCGCAGGCGTCAGAACAATCCGATCCTCACCGGCGAAGCCGGCGTGGGAAAGACTGCCGTGGTGGAAGGTTTTGCTCTGCGTGTCGTGCAGGGCGATGTTCCGCCGCCGCTGAAGAATGTTCATATCCGCACGCTTGATCTTGCCCTGCTTCAGGCTGGAGCAGGCGTCAAGGGCGAGTTCGAAAACCGGCTGAAGGGGCTCATTGAAGAAGTAAAGGCATCGCCAACGCCGATCATCCTCTTTATCGACGAAGCCCACACGATGATTGGAGCCGGCGGACAGGCCGGACAAAACGACGCGGCCAACCTGCTCAAGCCAGCCCTGGCCCGCGGCGAACTGCGCACCATCGCCGCTACAACATGGTCGGAATACAAGAAGTACTTCGAAAAGGACGCTGCCCTGGCCCGGCGCTTCCAGGTTGTAAAGGTCGAAGAGCCATCGGAGCAGCAGTGCATGATTATGATGCGCGGGCTGGTTGCATCGCTCGAAAAGCACCACGACGTGCGCATCCTCGACGAAGCCGTCTTCGCCGGCGTTCGCCTCTCGCATCGCTATCTTGCCGGGCGGCAATTGCCCGACAAGGCAGTAAGCATCCTCGACACAGCCTGCGCCCGCCTGGCTCTTGGCCAGAGCGCAATTCCGCCGGCTATCGAAGATCTCACTCGGCAGATCGATGCACTCGAAGTACAGAAACGCATCCTTGAGCGGGAAGAGATTGTCGGCGCCGATCACCAGGAAAGGCTTGCTGAGATTGAAGGCCAGAAGGAGATCGCCGAACAGAAGCTTGGAACGCTTCAGGAACGCTGGCAGAAGGAACGCGATCTGGTGGCAAGAATCCGCGCGCTGCATCAGAAGCTGGAAGCAGCACGGACTGCGCCGGAACAAAAAGCCGGTGCAGCAACTTCTGCGCCCGTTGAACAGAACGGGCACGGCGCTGCAGCAGCGGAATCCACGCCTGCTGTCGCCGACGCAAATCCAAATGAGGCCAAGACCGAATTGCAGAACCTGGAAGCGGAGTTATCGGCGCTGCAAGGCGAAACCGGACTGATCCGTGTGAGTGTTGACGCACAGATCGTGGGCGAAGTGCTCTCCGGCTGGACAGGGATTCCCGCAGGCAAGATGCTGAAGGACGAAATCGCTACTATTCTGGCGCTGCAGGAACATTTGGGTCGGCGCGTCATTGGCCAACCCCATGCGATGGAAATGATCGGCCAGCGCGTGCAAACCTCGCGTGCTTCTCTCGACGATCCCAACAAACCTGTCGGAGTTTTCATGCTCGTCGGTCCCAGCGGCGTGGGAAAAACCGAAACTGCACTGGCGTTGAGCGACCTGCTCTATGGCGGAGAACACAACCTCATCACAATTAACATGTCGGAATTTCAGGAGCCTCATACCGTTTCCACGCTGAAGGGTTCGCCCCCGGGATACGTGGGTTACGGCGAAGGAGGCGTTCTGACTGAAGCGGTGCGCCGGCGTCCCTATTCTGTTGTCCTGCTGGACGAAGTGGAGAAGGCGCATCCGGATGTGCTGGAGCTCTTCTTCCAGGTGTTCGACAAAGGCATGATGGAGGATGGGGAAGGACGCGAAATCGACTTCAAGAACACCATCATCATTCTGACGACCAATGCCTGCACCGATCAGATGATGAAACTCACGGCCGACCCGGAAACCGCTCCGGGGCAGCGCGCGCTGACTGACGCACTCAAGCCGGAGTTGAACAAGATATTCAAGCCGGCTTTTCTCGGCCGCATGGTTCTCATTCCCTATTACCCGGTGCGCGACGAGGCACTGAAGCAGATTATCCGGCTGAAGCTCGGCAAGATTCAGCGCCGGCTCGCGGAAAATCACAAGATAACGCTCAGCTATGACGACGCTTTCCTCGAGGCAGTAGCCAGCCGCTGCACAGAGGTTGAGAGCGGCGCGCGCAACGTCGATAACATACTCACGAACACGCTGCTTCCCGATATTTCGCGCAAGATCCTTGAGGGCATGGCAGAAGGCGAAAGGATGAACGCCCTCCACGTGAGCGTGGGCGCAAACGGCGAGTTCAGTTACACCCAGCCCGGGAAACAGATCCTCGCAGCGACGATCTGAACGAAACGCGAAGGATTGAGCTATGGGCGGAGATCGCAAACCAGGACCTACAGGAGGCGACGCCCATCGTACGCTCCAAGTGTCGCATGGTGCGGCTCCGCCTCATAGCCAGGTGTATTCCAATCATCAGCACACTTCTCCTCATCCTGCCGGCTTCAAACCGCAGCCGGCGGCTACACCAGCCCGTGTCTCCCAGATCCAGCGCATCGTAGTTGTCTACAATCCCGATACGTCTCACGGGCAGATCTTCGCCGTCGCTCCAAACGGAACCATCCGGCTGCGCGGAGACGTTGTCGTGGGCGGCAAGGATACGCCCACTCCGACGGGGACCTTTCATGCCTCTTATTGGGAGGCAAACCACGTGTCCACCAGGTACGGTTCATTTGCAAACACCCCCTGGAGTCAGTCCCCGCTTGGCTTAGGCTTAAACGCCTTTGGTCCGTATCAGCTCCACCTCAAGGAATTGGAGAATCGCGGGGTTTATCTCCACGGCACAATGGGTCCTTCCTGGAACCCGTTCACGGCATTGAATTCTCTGCTCAGTTCCACTTCTCACGGCTGCGTCAGAATGTCCAATAAAGATGACATTGCTCTTCACGAACTAATGCCGCATCCGGGCGGAATTGAAGTGAAAATCAGCACCAAGCAGTCTGACATCCCTCAGGAACCGCACAAGCCATGAGGCGAAACATCGCAATCGCGTTTCTGATAAGCCAACTGCTCGGCGAACTCTTTGTGTGGATGGCGCCGCACCGTACCGGGCCGGAAGGCCCCTGGTTGTGGGTGGCAAGTGTCGTTCTGCTGTTACCCGGAAATCTCATCGCGTCCTGGATCATCGAAAAGTTTTTCTGGACCTCGGGATTGAGCTCCAGCCAGTTGCAGCTCCTTGAGGTGCTGTTCGAAGTTCCGATCAATGCGGCAGTCTGGACCGCCATCGCTCTGCCCTGGATCCGTCCTGGTACTCGCTTCGGCAGAAGGAATGCCGAGAATGCGGGAGGTTGATTGAAATCGGCGTTGCACCCGCGCTGAGGAAGGTTTGAAGGAACGATATGCCCTTATATACCCAAGAAGGCCGTCTCATTTCACTGACCACGTCGCTTGGCGATGACAAGCTTCTGCTGACCGGCTTCACCGGTCACGAAGCGATATCGCGCCTTTTCAGCTTCCATCTTACGGCGCTCTCTGAAGACGATAGCATCGACTTCACGTCCATCATCGGGACTAACGTAACCATCAACATCACTCAGCAAGATGACTCGAAGGGCTATCTCAACGGAATCGTGAGCCAGTTCGTCTGCACCGGAAAAGACAACGACATGGCGCAGTACGAACTTGAAGTGGTGCCCGCCCTGTGGACGCTCACACGCTACGCGGATTGCCGCATCTTCCACAACAAATCCGTCGACGAAATCATCAAAACCATCCTGAGTAACAGGTCGATCCAATTTCAACCCAGCCTCACGGGGACATATAACCCTATGGAGTACTGCGTCCAATACCGCGAGACGGATTTCAACTTCATCTCCCGGCTCATGGAACAGTTCGGCATCTTCTACTTCTTTCAACACCAGGATGGCCAGCACACGATGGTCCTGGCGGACAGCGCAAGTGCGTTCACGCAGTGTCCCGGTGGGGGTAAAGCCGGCTTCAACCTGGCCACGGGAGGTCTGGATGACTCCGACGTGGTGAACCAGTGGAGCATCGGCCAGGAACTGCGCAGCGGAAAATTCACACATACCGATTACAACTTCACCACATCCCAACTCAGCCTTCTCGCCTCGGAGTCCACCATTTACTCGGTCGGCGGAAACAGTGCCATGGAGATCTTCGACTTTCCCGGCCCTTATGGCAAGCCTTCCGACGGTTCGAACCTGGCCGAGATCCGCATGCAAGAAGAAGAGGCGGTTCACAAGATCGCGCACGGATCCAGCGTCTGCCGGTTCTTCGTTTCCGGCTTCAAATTTGACCTTGAGGACCACCCGATCGACGCCATGAACGGATCCTATCTGCTGACCGAGATTCAGCATGTCGCATCGGTTTCGTCGACTTACGGAGAAACCGACAGTCCGGAGAATGACAGTTACTCCAATACCTTTGTCTGCATTCCTGCCGAGGTGGCCTTCCGGCCCGCACGCCTCACGCCCAAGCCATTTGTCCAGGGGCCGCAGACAGCCCAAGTTGTCGGCAAAAGCAGCGATCAGGACTCCGCAGACGATCAGTCCAGCGGGGGCGACGGCGAGGAGATCTGGGTGGATAAATGGGGGCGCGTTCTCGTCCAATTTCCGTGGGATCGAGCGAAGGCCACCTCCTGCTGGATGCGCGTTTCCCAGGATTGGGCAGGTGCGGGGTGGGGCATGTTCAGCGTTCCGCGCGTTGGCCAGGAGGTGATCGTCAGCTTTCTCGAAGGAGATCCCGACCGGCCCATCATTACCGGGCGGGTCTACAACGACGTGCAGACCGTTCCTTACACACTCCCTGATAACGGCACGCGCACAACCTTCAAGACTCGCAGTACCACCGGCGGAGGCGATGACAATTACAACGAACTGCGCTTTGAAGACAAGACGGGCAGCGAACAGGTTTTCCTTCGCGGAGAGAAGGATTGCGATACCCGCATCAAGAACGACAGCCGCGAGTGGATTGGCAACAACCGGAGCCTGATCGTCACGCAGGACCAGATGGAGAAGGTCAGCGGTAATGTGCACCTGCAGGTGCAAGGGAACCAGAACGAAAAAATCACGGGCGACTGGAACAGCCAGGTCAGCGGAAATTTCAACCAGAAATCGAGTCAGGCCATTTCTATCCAGGCAGGCACGAACTTATATGAGAAGTCGGGACAGGTTTTTGCTCATGAAGCCGGCCAAACGATCCACCTCAAAGCCGGAATGACCATGGTCCTCGAGGCAGGTACAGAACTTTGTCTCAAAGTCGGAGGCAACTTTATCGACATCAACCCTGAGGGAGTCTCGATCGTCGGTACCATGGTAATGATTAATAGCGGCGGCGCGGCCGCTTCTGGTCCTGGCTCCAGCCCCACCGATCCCGCCGCTCCAACTGACCCGGACACGGCCGACGACGGATCCAAAGGCACGAAAATGAACTGAGCACCCCTGGAATTTGATGTCGGAATTTGCTGTCTAAATTTGTTATCTTGGAGACCGGTAATCACCCATGAAACAGCTTCAGCCCGTCCTGTGGAGTAAGGGAACATTCCTGACACCCCAGCATCTGCAGGTACAGGATAAGTTCCTGGAAGACAGCATGAACTTCCGTGTGCAGATGCTCAACTCCTGCGCATGGGGTTTCAATGAACTGGTTCTCGACGAAGAGCTGCTTGCCGAAGGGCAGTTCGCCGTCACACGCGCCTCCGGCATTTTTCCCGACGGCTTGCTGTTCGAATTTCCCGGGCCCGATCAACCGCCTCCCTCAAAATCGTTGCCGGAGTTCTTTGAGCCAGGCATCCGCGATCTCGAGATTTACCTGACCGTTCCCGATTACAAAGAAAAGGGCCTTAACGTCGCGGGTATTGGGCGCACCGCAACCTCGCGGTATCTCGCGGAGATCGCGACCGTGCGCGACGAAAACACCGGTTCCGGCGAAAAGCCCATTCAGATCGCGCGCAAGAACCTGCGTCTTCTGGTAGCGAACGAATCGCGAGAAGGCAGTTCCGCATTGCCCATCGCCAGGGTCGAGAAAACAGACACCGGCGGGTTCCGGCTCGATCCCCGATTTGTTCCGCCGCTGCTTGAAGTTCGCGCCAGTGAATATCTTCGCGGCCTGGTCAACAGCATACTGGAGATTCTTTCCGCCAAGAGCACGCAGCTTTCGGGCTCGCGCCGTCAGAAAAATCTCAGCCTGGCGGACTTCACAACGTCAGATATCGCCAACTTCTGGCTCCTTTACACGGTGAACTCGAATATCCCCGTGCTTAATCACCTGCTCCTGGGCCAGCGGTGCCACCCGCAGGAACTTTTCTCCGCGCTTACCGGCCTGGGGGCTTCTCTCTGCACGTTTTCGCCGACGATTCGCCCGCGCGATCTTCCACTCTACGATCATTCCAATTTGAGTGGCGTCTTCAGCGATCTGGCTGAAAAGCTGCGCCTGCTGCTCGATACAGTTGTACCTACGAATGTTGTTTCGCTGCCTCTTAAGAACACCAGCAACAGCATTTATGCCACGGCAATCGATCAGGACAAGTACCTTGCCAACACCCGCATGTATCTTGCCATCAGCGCGGACGCAAGCGACGACACCATCATCCGCCGCGTGCCGCAACTGGTGAAGGCCTGTTCGGCCACCCACATCGATCAACTCATCAGCAACGCATTGCCAGGGATTGTTCTTACTTATATTCCCAATCCGCCCAGCGCCATCCCGGTTAAGATGAAGCACCAATACTTCAGCCTTAGCCAATCAGGAGCAGCCTGGGAGACTGTGCCGCGCGCCCGCAACTTCGCTGTCTACGTTCCCGCGGAAATTTCCAATCCGCAAATGGAGCTGGTGATTCTGCTTCCGCAGACTGGCGGTGCGCTATGAAAATGCTCACCAAGCCGGTCTGGTCAGAGGGCATGTATCTCGGTCCTCATCACTTTCAGTCGCAAAACCGGTACTTCGAAGACGCTCTCGACTTTGTAGTTGCCAGCCTGTGGCGCGATGCCAGCGGGTTTGCCGGCCTTCAGTTGGATGAGGATGCACTGCGCAACGGAACCCTCTCGCTTGTCCATGCTCGAGGACTGTTTGCGGACGGCCTGGCGTTTGACTTTCCCGCGTCCGACGCGGTTCCTGAGTCTCGCGCCTTTGCGTCTTTGTTCTCTCCGGTTGCCGACCACCTGGACATGCACCTTGCCGTTCCCACGCTGGTGCGCGATGGGCAGAATACTTCCCTAACCTCGGGCAACGGGGTCACTCGCTATCGCTCATTCGAAGAGCTTCTTCCCGATCAGAACACCGGTCTCGACGAAAAACCCGTCCAGGTCGCCCGGAAGAACCTTCGCCTTCTCAGCGATGGCGAACTCTCCGACCGCTACAGCGGTCTGCCCGTGGCGCGTATTCTCCGTGACGGCACCGGGCGCTTCGAGCTGGACCGTGCATTCATTCCTCCTTGTCTTACGCTCAGGGCCAGCCCCACACTGCTCTCTTTACTGCACCGCCTGGTCGAGATTCTGGATGAAAAGAGCATTGTCTTCACCCAGGAACAGCAACAGCGTCACGGGGTCTTTCAGGCAGGCATGTCAGCCCGCCACGTTGCACAGTACTGGCTGCTGCACGCCATCAATTCCAACCTTCCCGCGCTCCGCGGTTCCCTGCTCTCGCAGCAGACGCATCCCCAGGAACTGTTTCGTGAAATGTCGCGCCTTGCAGGCGCACTTTGCACCTTCGGCCTGGAAGTTCATCCTCGCAATCTTCCCGTCTACAACCACTGGGATCTGGGCACTTGTTTCGCTGCGCTCGATGAGCACATCCGGCGGCATCTCGAAATCGTGCTGCCCTCAAAAGCCATCCGCATCCCTCTCGATCAGGTGGAATCCTTCCTTTTCACCGGCGCAGTCACCGACCAACGCTGCGTTGGCCCAAGCCGCTGGATTCTGGAGATTCAGTCTCCAATCAGCGAGGCGGATCTGATTACGAATGTTCCCAAGCTGACCAAGATCTGCTCTGCGCGGTTCGTTACGGAACTGATCAAGCGCTCGCTCCCGGGGCTCAAGCTCAATCATTTGGCTGCTCCTCCGGCGCAGATCGCGGCCCGTGTTGAAAGCCTCTACTTTTCGATCGATCGTCTCGGACCGTGCTGGGAGCACATTGTGCAGACCCGCCAGGTTGGCGTCTACGTGCCAGCGGAAATACCTGCGCCCCAGATCAGCCTCATCGTCCTGCTGGACGAGTAGCCGTGCCGCTCCGGATTCGCGTATTCGTCCCATGCGCTCGGCAGAGTTGCAACGGTTCTCAGAGTCGCTGGCAGTCGATAGCGTTTAGGGGATTCCCTGGGAAAATTGCGACTCGAAACGATGCGGAAACTTCGAAATTGTCCTAAGGCATGCTGAATGAGTGAGCATCCTGCGTGCCTGCTGCCACGCCGCGACGGTCGCGGCCGAATTTCGACATTATCAACCAGCCTGGCATCTAATTCGAAATGCAGACTGAGACATACGTCCTTCCTAAAATTGAAGATCGATGCAGCGAATTGCAGAACTGGATCTTACACAACGCCCCACAATGCATGTACGAGGATAAGCAGCTGGTGGAAGGCAGCCAGGAGCGCGCGTACTGGGCTCATGGATACATGACCGCGCTCTACGACGTGCTACAGCTGTTTGCCAAGAACAACCTTCTGCCCCGCAACAGACGCGTCAATCGCAACAAGACGCGTTACGCGGCCTGACGCAGACTGTTTCGCGAGACGCATGCGGCATGGAGCCGCTCGCAACGGAGCCTCTCTTCGCTGCTTAAAGAATTCTGCGCGCAATTAAAGATATCCGTCGTTCCGATGTTCGTCATTCTGGAGAATTGGGACAATTTGCCGGGTACCCCTACCCGTCATCTGTGAAATTAACTTTCGACAAGTGATTGAAAGTGCGCGATTGAGGCGAAAAAGCATTAGAGTTTCGCGAATTTTCAAAAAAACATCTCTTTGGTTTCGATACGCCGAGTCGCGGCCGTGGCGGTGATGGTTCGTTTTCTTCATGGGCCCGATCTCCGGTGGGCGACGCGACGGTGCAGTTATTGTGCGCTAAAGAGGGCAAATTTCCTGCAAGGTTGGCTACGGCAAGGAGGGATTGCAAGCCACTGGCAACGGAAGACTTGCACGGAGGGTGGGACGAGACACTGCGGCGAGATCGATAAAAACGCCGGTGCGCGCTGAGGAGCCGCGCGCATCGTTCGCCGAACGGCAATACATGCCGGCGGCAGCTTGGACTGGCTTTCGTCTACCAGGGATCGGGGCCGTCCTTTGAAAAGGACTTTCCTGTGGGACCATCGTCATCGAGCAACGCGAGACGGGTTGCAGCGATGGCTCCAACTTCGACCATCTGGATTCCCGTGTTGTTGTTTAGGTCAGTCTTTGTGAATCCGGGGTCTGCCGAGTTTACTTTGATATTCGATTCGCGCAGTTCGTATGCGAGATGAACTGTGAGCATGTTCATAGCGGCCTTCGATGCGCTATAGCCGATGTACTTGGTGTTGTAGCTCGGCCACGAAGGATCGCTATTCAAGGTGAGCGACCCCAGCCCGCTGGAGACGTTCACGATGCGCGCTGACGGGGATTTGCGCAGCAGCGGCATCATGGCCTGGGCGACACGAAGCGCGCCGAAGAAGTTAGTATCGAAAGTCTTTTGTACCGCGCTCAGATCGGCGGCACTGGGCGGTCCGTCGCCGCGCTGGACGACGCCCGCGTTGTTCATGAGAATATCGAGGCGGCCGTAGCGGCTCTCAATTTCCTTTGCTGCAGCCGCTACGGAATCCTGACTGGTAACGTCGATCTCGACGAATTGAATGTCGGATAGTCCAGCCTGCTCGAGTTGCCGGATAGCTTCCAGACCTCGATCCTTGCTTCGCGCGCTCAGTAGCACCGTGCATCCGGCGTTGGCGAGATTGCGGCAGAGCTCAAGGCCGATGCCTTTGTTGCCGCCGGTAACTAATGCAATCTTCTTTGCTGTTGCCATAGATTTCATCTCCTCCTGGTGTTAAAGCGCCATACCGCCGGAAACTTCGATTCTCTGCCCATTGACCCAGCGATTGTCGTCCGAGAGAAGCGCTGCGATCATGGGGCCAATATCGTCGGGTACGCCGGCGCGGCCCAATGCCGTCATGTCGGCTACCGTCTTGTTGACCTGGGGATTGTCGCGCACCATGCCGCCGCTGAAGTCGGTCTGGATGGCGCCCGGTGCTACCACGTTCGCGGTGATCCTGCGTGGGCCGAGCTCTTTAGCCAAATAACGCGTGAGAACCTCGACTGCTCCTTTGGCAGCACCGTACGCGGAACTGCCGGGTATGGCGAAGCGGGCAAGCCCCGAAGAGATGTTTACGATGCGTCCGCCATCGTTAATAAGTGGAAGCAGCTTTTGCGTGAGGAAGTAGACGCCTTTGACGTGGACCTGGAAGACCTCGTCGAATTGGGCTTCAGTGGTTTCGGCAAAGCCGGCATGGAGTGCGTTGCCGGCGTTGTTCACAAGATAATCGAACCGGTCGCGGCCCCACTCCTTGAGCGTCTTGCGCACCTCGTTTACGAATGCATCGAAGACGTGGATGTCTCCAGTGTCGAGGCGAAAACCTGCGGCTTTATTCCCCATCGATTCCACTTCGCGAATGAGACTCTCTGCTTCTTGCTGATTCGCGCGGTAAGTGAAGAGAATGTCGACGTTGCGGCGCGCAAGATTGATGGCGGTGTTGCGGCCGAGACCGCGGCTTCCGCCGGTGATGATCGCGATTTTGTTCGCCATACTTTTGGCTCCTTTGCTGCTGTTCGTAGAGAAATTTCCTTGGTTGGATTCGCCCAATTGCACGAACGGTGCTGCCTCAGGGATGATCTTCTTCTTCCAATATTCAGGCGGCCTGGGGATAGCGCATTTTTTCGAGATCGGCAATCAGCCCTGGGCCGGTCGGCTGCCATCCCAACCTTTTCTTAGTGAGTTCGCTGGAGCCGACGAGATCCCAACCAGCAAAGACCGCAAGCGGGCCAAAATGGGCTGACGCCTGCTCCGGAGTGAGGGAGACAACGGGCACCTTCAAGCCTCGACCAATGGTCTCGGCAATCTCCCGTGCGGACACACCATCTTCAGCGACTGCGTTGTACCTTGCGCCAGGCTCTCCTTTTTCCAGCACCAGGCGGTAAAGGCGTGCGGCATCCTGAAGGTGCACCGCGGCCCAGCGATTCAGACCTTCGCCCACATATGCTGCTACACCTTTTTGGCGAGCTATTGCGATTGTGTAACTGACGAGGCCCTGCTTGACCGTATTGTGCACCTGGGGAAGGCGAACGACGGACGTGCGCACTCCGCGCTCCGCCAAGGCGAGGGCAGTCTGCTCGGATGCGCGGGGATATGAATCGGTAATGGGCGGCGCCACATCGTCTTCGGTGGCAGCGCGGCCTGAGGGTAGGACCGGCAGACCGGCAGTGACGATGAGGGGACGATCGGAACCGGCAAGCACGGAGCCCAGAGCTTCGATGGCCCGACGGTCGATCTCGCAGTTCTCCTTGAATTTGGAGAAGTCGTGATTGAAGGCGGTGTGGATGACAGCATCAGAGGCGGCCGCGCTGCTGCGCAGGCTTTCGAGGTCGGTGATATCGCCTCGCTGCACCTGGGCGCCAGCAGAAGCCAGAGCGTTGGCGCCTGCTTCACTGCGAGCAAGGCCGACGACCTGATGGCCCGCATCAAGCAGCTCTCGGACTACTGCCGTGCCGATAAATCCGGTTGCTCCCGTAACGAATACTCGCATGGTTGTTTACCTCTCATTTCGATGAATTCTCGTCCAGAATTGACGCTGCCCCGTTCTATCGAATAAAACGGAGAGTGTCTCCGAAAGGAGTAGATAATCGGAGATTGTCTCCGGTTGCAGATTTTTTACCCATGCCCAGGAAGCAGTCAAAAAACGCCGCTCGCAAGCCGCGCACCGACGCGCAGCGGAATCGCGAGCGCATCTTGGAGGTTGCAAAAGAGGCATTTACGCGGAATGGCGCAGACGCCAGTCTGGATGAGATCGCCAGGCAGGCGGAGGTGGGGCCGGGAACTTTATATCGCCACTTTCCTACGCGAGATGCGCTGATTGAGGCCGTTTATCGGAGTGAGGTGGAAAAAATCGCAGCTTTGGCCCGCAAGCTTGCTGACGAACTGCCTCCATTGGACGCGCTGCGTGCGTGGATGCTGCTTTTCGTGGATTACATCGCAGCAAAGCACATTATTGCTCCAGCACTGAACTCGATTGTTGGAGGGGCTTCGAAGCTATATGAGGGGTCGCGCAGGCAGATTGAGGAAGCGATCGAAGGATTGGTGAA